>NZ_CAUDSG010000044.1:0-11197 GCF_958451995.1 Candidatus Avelusimicrobium alvi | reverse complement strand
GTGTAACCTAAACCGAACCCCCAGCCTAGCTGGGGGTTTTCACAACATACAAAAATCCCCGCATATTGTCTGCGGGGATTTTTATGTACACAGCTAAAACTCTTTGGCGATATGCGGGTCTTCCATGCACAAATACACGTGCGCCCGGGGAAATGCTTTGCGAAGAAGCGGCACCAAAAACGCGTACGCTTCTTTGCGCTGGCCGTCCCCGTAGCGCATTTTTCCGTCAAAATCCAGCAAAAATTCGCCGTCTAAAATCGTATTGCGCGGAAAACGGTTTTCAATCATTTTTTTAAGTTCCCGGCTAAAGCGAAGCGTCCCCACGCTGATCCACGCCACCTTGTCCTTAGGCAGCGTGTCCGCCATTTCTTCCACGGTGCGGGCATAGTCCGCCCGGCAGCCGTCGTAAATCACCACCGGGTCAAAGTGAAAACCCAGCCGGTATCCCGCCCGCGCGGTTTCGCACGCGGCGGCCAGCCGCTTCGTCAGGCCGGGCGTAAAATGTTCGGCTCCGTCCGTAATCTTAGAAGAATTGACCGACCAGGACACCACCACGTTTTCGCATCCGCCGGCTTCCAGCAGGCCGCCGATGTTGACGCTTTTGGTTTTAAATTCAAACTGCAAATGCGGCCGCGCGCGGAAGAACGGCACAAGCTGCGAGGAATAGCGCGTCAAATCGTCAAACACCAGCGAATCGGTAAACTCGCCGCTGCCGATGCGCGGGCGGTCAAACGGCCCTTGGTTAAATTTCGCGCCGTCAATTTTCGCCAAAAATTCGTCCACATTGGCCGGCAGTAACACCGCGTGCAGGTTTTGGTACTGCTGCAGAAAACAATACTCGCACTCAAAACAGCAGCCGAACCCCAGGTTGATTAAATTGTATCCGCACCCGGCGGCGGCGCAGCTGCACGGGCAGGGTTTTAAAAAGTCGTACTTTTCCCGGTGGATAAGCAAGGTGTCCAACCGGCGGGAAAAATTCGGGCTGCCCACCTGTGTTTTGCCGTCGGTTTCTTTAAACTCGGCCCGGGGAAATGCGGCGCGGGCGCGTTCGGCCAGCGGGCTGTTTAATACGGACGTTTCAATATATACGGTTTTGGGATAAAAAGGCCGCGCGGAAAGGTCCGCCTCCAGGGCCGGGTCCAGTTCCAGCTTGGGCAGGTAAAAACGGTTTTTGGCGGCGGTTTTAAAATTGACGGGATAGCGTTTCGCCAAAAGCTGTTTTTTGGCGGATTCAAAATTCAAATTTTTCTGCGCGGGCAGTATGTCCTGCGGCGCGCAGGCGTCGCGCTTGCAGATTTCGTACGCCAAACGCACCAGCTCGCGCCGCTTGTTTACGCCCAGCGCGGGCAAAAGTTCCGACAAATAATTTTCTACCGTATGCACGTGCACGGCCGTTCCTCCAAATATGCCAAATCCTGCGCGGACAAGGTAATTTCCGCTCCCGCCGCATTTTGCGCGGCCTGCTCCGCACCGCGCGCGCCTATCAGCACGCACGAAACCCCGGGCGCCGCCAGCGCCCACGCCGCGGCCACCGCCGCCGGACAAGTTCCCAGCCGCCCGGCCAGCGCGCTTACGCGCACCGCTTTGGCCCGGGCGTTTAAAAACGCTTCGCCCCGGTAACATTTATAAAAATAGTTCCGCGCGTCCGCCCGGCGCAAATTGGGCTCCCGCCCGTACTTGCCGCTGAGTATCCCGCCGCACAAAGTTCCGTAGCCGATAAACCCGACGGACGCTTGTCGGCAGGCGGGCAAAATTTCGTCCCCTTTTTGCGGATGCAAGAGGGAATACTCATTTTGTACGAAAGCGATTTCGCACCCCGCAGAGGCCGCGGCAAGTTCTTCCGCCCGCACATTGCATAAACCGATATGGCGGATTTTGCCCTGTTCTTTCAGGCGAGCGAGCGTGGCCAGCGCGTCCGCCAGCGGCGTCTGCGGGTCCGGGTAGTGGATTTGATACAAATCAATATAATCCGTTTGCAGGCGGCGGAGCGATTCTTCCAGCTGGCGGATAATGGTTTGCGGGCGCAGGTCGTGATCGGTCCACGAGCCGTTTTTGACGAGGCCGCACTTGGTGGCCAGCAAGGCTTTTTCCCGGCGGCCTTTTAGGGCGCGCCCGATGAGCGCTTCGCTTTCGCCGTACACGGGCGCGGTGTCTATTACATTAATTCCCGCATCCAGCGCGGCGGACACGGCATTTAGCGCGGCGGTTTCATCCGCCGGGCCCCAGTCCGTCCCCCCGCCAAAAGACCAACCGCCCAGACCGACGGCGGAAACAGACAGTTCCGTACGCCCCAGGCGGTTGTATTTCATAAATTACCAGAGCCCGTTGTCGGCCATAAAGCAGGAGTCTGTGGCGTTTATGCCGGCTTTATCGGCCAAATCGTAGGCTTCGTCCGACTGGGCGCCGGGCTGAAACCAAATTTCTTTTACGCCCGCGTCAATGCACTGCTCTACGGCGCTCATCAGCGCGGCGGGCGGAATCACCATCACGGCCACGTCTACGGGGCCGGGCGCATCCGCCAGTTTGGTATAGACGGTCTGCCCTTCCACTTCACCCCCTTTGGGATTAATGCCGTAAACCGAAAATCCCTTTTTAAGAAGCGTCGTAAAAATTTTATACCCGTATTTGGCCGGATCCTGCGACACGCCGAACACCGCGATTTTTTTGTTTTCGTACATATTTTATCCCTGCGCGGGCATACCGAAGTTACCCATCGCCTGCGCGGCCATACCCTGGCTGTCGCGCACGGATTTATTGATGACGGCTTTTAAATCTTCGGCGATTTCCGCTTCCGTAAAGTTCTTTACCAGCGCGTCCACGCGCACTTCCTTCACTTCCTGCGAGCCGGAAATGGTTACTTCAAACAGATGGCGCGGGCTGTCCACCTTAATTACCATATTGTCCAGCCGCTTTTTGATTTCTTCCATCTGGCTTTTGAGTTTCCATAAATCTTTGAGCTGTCCGAGTTTGTCAAACATAGTACCCCTCCTTCAAATTTTTTATATTTTATCTTTTATAAGTCCGCCGCGGCAAACGTACGCAAAAACACCGCCGAACAGCGCACCCGGCGGCCCGGGAACAGCTTCCGCGCGGCCTGGGCGTATACGCCCAGCTGTAAACGGTATTTTTTATCCAGAACGGCCGCTTCTTCCCCGGGTTGAATCCGGTCCGTTTTATAATCCGCCACCCACACGGTTCCGTCCGCGGCTTCCAGCACCGCATCCATTACGCCCGACTCCACCGCGCCGTCTTCCGCCAGGAACGAAAACGGCATTTCGCACGCCAGCACCTTACACGCGGCCATTTCTTTAAAAAGCGGACTTTGCACAAATGCGGTCAACATTTCCGCCGCTTCCGGCGCGCGGGCGGGAACGCCCGTTTGAGCGGCGGCGCGCACGGCGGCTTGAGCCGCGTCAGCTTCTTTGCCGCTTAACAGCAACTCCAGCGCGCGGTGGCAGACGGTGCCCAGTTCGGCCCCGGCGCGCTGCTGGGGCGTAAGCGAATCTTTATGCTGTACAAGCTCGCTGGGGGAACGCTTTTTCTCGTTCTCCAGCATTTCTTCGTAACGCGCGCGGCGCGCGTTGTAGGCGGCGCGCCATTTTTCCGCTTCGCGCGCGGTTTCTTCGGCCGTGCCTGCGGAAACGTGGCGGTAGCGGAAGGTTTCCGGGTCTTCGTACGGAGCGTACCATACCGGCATGACAAGCTCCCCCGCCGTAAGCACGGGCGGCTTGGTTTCCCCGTTCGGGAACAGCCCCGCCGCCGCAAATACGCCGGCGGCTTTTAAGGCCCCTTTGCGCCCGTCCGCCGCCAAAAGCATTTTTTCTTTGGCGCGCGTGAGCGCCACGTACAGCACGCGCACTTCTTCGCGCTTGCCGTGTTTTTTTTGTTCTTCTTCCAGAAACGCCAGGTTTACGTCGCACACTTTTCCGGCCCGCAGGCCGTGCATATTGTAACGCCACGAAAAAATATGCCGCACCGGCTGGGAAACCGCCGCCGCGTCTTTCTTGGACAAATCGGCCAGAATCACCACCGGGAATTCCAAGCCTTTTGATTTGTGCACCGTCATGACGGACACCGCGTCCAGCGCGTCGTCCGGCGCGGGCGCGCCCAGGCGTTCGGGCTCTTCTTCCAGAATGGTTTGCACTTCGGACAAAAACTGCGAAAGCGACGCGGGCGAGTCCGACGCGTACCCTTCCGCCAGCCCCGCCAAACGGGTCAAATTCGCCAGCGTCCGTTCGCCCTCGTAGGCGGCGGCGCAGGCTTCGGGCAGAAAAGTGTCCGCCAGCACATCTTCCAGTAATTCTTTTAGGGCCGTGCGTCCGGCGCGCCGGCCAAAACGGTTTAACAGCGCATACGCTTCGGCCAGTTTTGTATCCTGCGTTTTGGCGTAAAGGGACAGTTCCCCCCGCCGTGCAATTTGGTAAATTTCTTCGTCCGTAAATCCAAAAAGCGGGCTGCGCAGTATGCCCGCCAGGGCGGTGCGGTCTTCCGGATCCGCCGCCGCGCGCAGGAAGTTTAAGAAGTCGTTTACTTCCTGTTTGCGGTAGAAATCTTTATCCGTTTCCACGTTAAAGGCAATACCCCGGCGGCGAAGAGCGTCCGTGTACGGCCCGGCGGTGGTGGAGGCACGCGTTAAAAGCGCAATATCCTTATACGCCAGTTTGCGTCCGTCCGCCAGCGTCATCACGCCCACATTTTGTTCTATCCAGTCTGCAATGCGTTCGGCCTGGTTGTCGCGGAAGTCGTCCGCGGCCGGAGCGTCATCTTCCGACGATATAAACAGCCATCCGGCGGCGTTGGTCCGTACGGTTTTATCCGTAAAAATAGGCACATAGGCAGGCTGGAAAGCCGTTTCCTGCACCATCGCGCGCGAGCAGACGGCGTTGGCCGCGTCAATAATTTCCGGCGCACTGCGGAAGTTTTTTTGCAGGAAGCACTTTAAGCCTCCCTGCTTTAAAATCAAATCGGTAAATAATTCATACGCCGTAATATCCGCCCCGCGGAAGCGGTAAATGGACTGCTTGGGGTCGCCCACCACAAACAGTTTGCCGGGCGACAGGCGCACGTCCTGCCAGCGCGAAGCCGAGGAAGTTTTTTCCTCCGCCAAAAACAACAGCAGTTCGCCCTGTACGGGGTCGGTATCCTGGAACTCGTCAATAAACAGCGCGTCAAATTTTTCTTTTAACAGGCGGCGCACGTATAAATTGTTTTGCAGGAGATTGCGGGTTTTGACGATTAAATCGTCAAAGCTCAAAATGCCTTCCCGCGCGTAATCGGCGTGCACCGCCTGCGTGACGTCTTTAATCAGGCCGTACGCCGCCAGGAAAATTTCCTGTTTTTCCGGCGCGGTTTTGGCGGCGAACGCAACGAGGGCGCGGGCCTCTTCAAACAACTCTTCCTCCCAGTCTTTGTAGGCGACGGCGGGGAAAGAGGGAGCGTCTTCTTCGGGCGCGGGCGGGACGAAAGCGTTTTGCAAAAACGCGGCCGTGCGGCGCAGAGAGGCCGCGGCAAAAAGCAGGGCCTGTTCGCCTTTGCGGAGTTTTTTGCCCGCCTGTACAAACGGCGCGGCCAGTTCCTCGGCGCGGCGGGCGCGCTCCAGGCATACGCCGCACAGCAGTTCCCGGTGGCCGTAATAATCGTACGCTTCTATTTTGCCGCTGCACAGCTCGCGCGCGAAATCTTTTAAATCCGGCAGCGAAATTTCCGCCAGCACGCGTTTCCACTCCTCCGCGCGCGGCGCGTTTAACCCCAGTTCCGCGTCCAGAAACGCATTCCAGCGCGCGTCAAACAGCCGGGCGGCTTTCTGCCCGGAATCAATCTGGGCGTTGGGCGAAAGACCCGCATCCAGCGGATAGGCTTTTAAAATGTCGGCGCAGAAGCCGTGAATCGTGCCCACGGACGCGCGGTCCAGCCGCGCCAGCGCGGCCTCGGCGCGGGAAACCAAATCCCCGTCCGGCACGGAAAAATACATGCGCAGCAGGTCCAGCGTGCGGTCCTCTTCGCCTTCTTTCACGGCGCGCACCAGCCGCTGGAGTTTAAAAATAAAACGCGTTTTAATTTCGGCGGCGGCCTTTTCGGTAAACGTCAGCGCGACCAGTTTTTCAACAGCCGTCCCCTGTGCGAGAACCGCCAGGCACAGGCGGTCAATCAGCAGGGTGGTTTTGCCCGTTCCGGCGCCCGCTTCCACCACCATATTTACGCCCAGAAGCGTTTGCACTTTTAAGCGGTCTTCCAAAAGCGTCATTGGCGCGCCTCCTCTAAAGACCGGCCGGCCGCGCTTTTGCGCGCGCGCAGCAGGGATTTAAAACTGTCCCGGCGGCAGATGGCCGCATACGGGCAGTACGCGCATAAATCGGAAGGATTTAAAAAGAACGTCCCGTCCTGAATCATCCCGGTGAGCAGCGTTAAAAACCGCACGGCGCGGCCGCGCACGGCTTCAAACGCTTCGGGCGTTAAGTCGCGCCGGTCGTAGCCTTTGTTGATGGACAGCAGGCACGACCCGGCGGAAGTATATCCTTCCAGTTCTTTTAAATGAAGCGCGATAAATACATACACAAAGGGCTGGAAAATCAGGTGTTTGAACAAGTCGGAAGCCAGGTCCTTCGTGCCTTTGCGCGACGATTTATAATCCGCCACGCAAAATGTTTTGGCTTTTTCGTCCACGTCCACGCGGTCAATAATGCCGCGCAGGCGCACGGGCAGTTCGTCCGTGGGCTCGCACGAAACGGGGATTTCAAACTTAGCCGGCGTAAACGGCCCGAGATGACGCAAATCCTCCAGCACGAACGCGGAAAGTTTTTCTTCCATATCTTTTAAAATCAGCTCCCACACCACGGGATAAATGCCAAACGCGCGGTAGCTGTTTTTGTCGTAATGTTTTTCAACGGCGCGGCGCAGGTATTCCAGCGCGGCGGAATCAAACAGTTCATGCGTGAGGCCTTTTTGATACAGCTCTTCGTAAAAATCTTTCAAAATTTCGTGGTACGCCGTACCGCGCCGGTCGGGTGAGAGCTCGCGGCGCGAAAGCGGCTCGTCCGGCTCGGCAAGCCGGAGGCCTTTGTCAAAAAAATACTTCATCGGGCACTGGCCGAGCTCCTGCAGAGCCGAAGGCGAAAAGCCGGTTTTGTTTTCGCGCGCAAAAATTTCCGCGCCGCTTTGAATCATCCCGTCAAAATCCGTCAGCGCGCCGCTTTTTGAAAGTTCCGCCGCGGCAGAAAGCGCGCGGGAAACGCCGCCCGAAAGAAGCCCGGCCCGTTCGTAATTTTTGCGCGCCGAAGCCGGGTGCAGGATAACGGCATAAGACATTTCTTTCGGCGTTAAAAATTCATTTCCCGCGGCGGCGATACGTTCCGAAAGCCGCCCGCTTACGCGCGGGGCGTCGTCCGCCTGCAAATTTAAATTAGCCGCGCGCGCCAGCTCCGCCAAGTAGACGGAAGGCACCGCCGCTTTTCCGTCCGCGCCCGCGCGGGCGTACAGCGCGTACAGTTTATCCGTTGCCGCCGTAGCCGCCGCAAAAAACAGCAGTCTTTCCTCGTCGGCCCGGTCCAGGCTTTGGTTAATCCAGTAGCCCAGCACGTCGCGCAGAACGTAGCGGTAATAATCGCGAAGCACGGGGTCTTCCGGCGTAATGAGCGGAAAAGATTTATCGTTAAGCCCCAGCAAAAACACGGCTTTAAACGACAGTCCGCGCGCGCGGGAAGCGTCCGTAAACGTTACGCCGCCGCGCACGGCTTCGGCCTCGTTAAACGAAAGCGCGGCCAGCGCGTCGGCCAGTTCGCGCACGAGCTCGCCGGCCCCGGCGTTTTTGCGCACGGCTTCATAAGCGGCAAGGCTTTTGATTTTATCGCACACGGCCCGGTAAATTTCGCCGTCTTTTCCTTCCAGCGCGGACTGGTCCGTATTGTCTTCCAGCAGGGCCAGCGCCAACTCCGCGCCTTTTTGCCAGCGTTGCGGCGCGTCCAGCGCCTCCAGGCGGCGTTTGGTTTCGGTAAGCCAGTCCAGCAGGCCCGGGTCGTAATTTTTGGTTTGCGGCAGTAAATCCAGCCACTGGCTGAAATCCCGGCTGACGAGCGACCGCGTAATCAGCGCGCGCCATTTGTACTTTTCCGTCCGTTTAAAATACGGCGAGGAAACGACGGCCTGCACCGTTTCGCGGTCAAACCCGTTGGCGGCCAGCGAAAATAAATTTAAGCAAAATACGCCCAACGGGAACTTTTGCAGGGCATACGCAAACGAAGCGTCCAGCGGGATGCAGTTGGCCTTAAACGCGCGGCGCAGTTCATCCTGATACGGCGCGGCGGAGCGGGCGATCACCGCAATATCCGCGAACCGGTACCCTTCTTTTTCCACCAGGCGCAAAATTTCTTTGGCCGCATAAAACACTTCGCCCTTCGCGTCCGCCGCGCTGACGACCTGCACGCCCGGCGCGTCCGCGCTGCCTTCGGGCGAGAATAAAAAGCCGCCGCTTTTCCCCAGCGCGCCGAAGCGGCCGGCCTCGGCGTCTTCCCCGCCGGAGGCGCCCAGCCAGTTGGTTTCAAAAAACTTTTTGGCAAAGCGGTACGCCGGATGTTTGATATAAGGCGCAAACACGGTAACGGGGTAAGCCGCGCGCACGCGGTTTAACAGCTCCAGCTGGCGGCCGGGCATATCGTAGAAACCGTAGAAAATAATTTTGGAAAAACTTTGCAGAAAAGCCGAATGCTCCGCCTGCCCCAGCACGCGTTCAAAAGCGGCCTGGTAAGAACGGAAGCCGGGGATGGAATCTTCGCGTTCGCGGTAGCGGCGGTAGACGCGGTTAAACCACGCCAGGCGTTCCCCGTCCTGCTCAAGCACCGCGTCCGGCGCGGTGCGCAGGTGTTCGTCCAGCACGTCCGGATCCGCCAGCGAGTCGGCCAAGTCCCGCAAAGAACTTTTAACCGCCTGCACAAACCCGCGCGAGGCGGGGTAGCGGTCCAACCCGGGTTCGGCCAGCAGGTTTTTAATTAAAAAGTCGCGCAGGTTATCCTGCGGCAAAAGGGGCAAAACTTCGCCGGGGGCTTCGGCGTCCAGCTCGCTTACCAGCGCGCCGCCCGTCATAAAATAGATATTGGCCGCCGCGCCCAGCTCGCGCGCCAGCCGGTTTTTAAGCCGCCCCGCCACAAAAGAAGACGAGCACACCACCAGCCAGCGCGACAGCGCGTCCCGGCGTTCCGTGCGCACCAGACGGACAAAAGCGTCTTCCAAAGAAGGATAATGGGCGTAAAACAGTTTCATATGACCGCTTCCGGCAATAAATAGTAAAATAAAGCAGGCTGAAGCTGCAGCCTAATTTTATTATGGCATTTTTGGACGCGTAATCAAAACGCAAAACGGGATTATGAAAACACTTATTTTAGTACGCCACGCCCACGCCCTGCCCGGTTACGAGGCCCGCGTGAAAACGGACGGGGAACGCCCCTTGTCCGAAGAAGGAAAACAAAAGGCCGCCCAAACGGCCGAGGCTCTTTTTAAACGCGGCGTAACGCCGGACGTTATTTTAACCAGCCCGCTTTTGCGTGCGGAGCAGACGGCGGACATTTTGGCCCAAAAACTGAACGCGCCCGTTTCCAAAGAAACCGTTTTAAACGGTTTGCACGCGGACCGGGACGTCTGCGAGTTTCTGGCCCGGCAGTTCAGAGACCGCGATACCGTCGTAGCCGTGGGCCATAATCCCAACGTATCGTACGTTACGCATTTATTTGTAAAAGAAGTGCATCATTTTGCGCCGGGCTCTTTTGCCGTGCTGGACTTTGAAGACCCGCATCACCCCAAACTGACTTTCTTCGGAGAATAAAATGACTGTGTTTGACGCTGTTTTACTCGGCCTTTTGCAAGCGCTCGGCGAATTTTTACCCATTTCCAGCTCTGCGCATCTGGCGCTTTTGCCGTATTTTCGGGGAATGGAATACCAGGGAATCGCGTTTGACATTATGCTCCACGCGGCAACGCTGCTGGCCGTACTTTTATACTTTGCCAAAGACTGGTTTATTCTTATCAAAAACGGGCTGACAAAACCGTTTGCGCCGCAAGGCCGTATGCTGTGGTACTTGGCGGCGGCCACCGCGCCGGCGGGAATTGCGGGATTATTTTTAAAAGATACGGCCGAACACGCTTTTAGAAATCCCTTGATGATGGCGGGTTGTTTAATGGCGTTTGCGGGCCTTTTATGGTGGGCGGACCGCAAAGGCGGCCATAACGACGGTCAGCAAATTACGTTTAAAACGCTGATGCTGATTGGCTGCGCGCAGGCGCTGGCCATTATGCCCGGCGTTTCCAGAAGCGGCATTACCATTACGGCGGCCCTGCTCCTCGGCCTGTCCAGAAGCGCCAGCGCGCGCATTTCATTTTTGCTGTCCGCGCCGATTATTGCGGGTGCGGCGGCGGTGGAAATCGGTCATTTGTCGGCGGCGGATTTTACCGCGCCTTTGATATGGGGTTTTGTAAGCGCGTTTTTAGGCGCGCTCGTCGTGATTGGATGCCTGATGAAGTACATCAAAACGCATAGTTTTAACGTATTTGTCTATTACCGCCTCGCGCTGGGGTTGGTGATTATAGGCTTCTATTTTTGGAAATAACATCCGCCTGCGGCGGACAAAGCCATCATCTGAGCGATCTGCAAAAAGTTTTCCCCAAGTCCGTAATCCCGGCACACCTCCTGATGCCGGGAAAGGCGGAATGGTCCAAATATACTTGATATCTAAAATCTCCTTTTGCCTGGCAGTCGGCCCAATCCGTTATACCGGGGCAATAAATCATAGTTAGGTACATGTTTGCAGGTTCGGTGATAATGCCTGCGCCTGCAAAATTATCCACCATAAACCCGCCCGGGCAGGTCAGGACGTCGTTTCCCGTACAAGGCGAATCCAAATCCAGCGAGGCGGTGCTCGCAATATAGTAACCGTTGGCCAGATAAAATACTTCGTGCGCCTTTTTAAGCCCTTCCAACAAAGGCAGCATGGAGGCCCAGCGCGACTTAAACACCGCCGTTTGATACTGCGGCACCGCAATCGCCGCCAAAATACCTATAATTAAAACCACTACTAATAGCTCTATAAGCGTAAATCCGAGGCTTTTCTGCACGGGATATATCCCCCTATTTATATAAGTTGATATTCCCAATTTATCAAAAAAAAAAAACAAATCAAGGGGGCGAGCCGCCCCTCCCTTTCCCTGACGGTTT
>NZ_CAUDSG010000043.1:0-11667 GCF_958451995.1 Candidatus Avelusimicrobium alvi | reverse complement strand
GTATAAAGTTTTTATCGTCGGGGATGAAAAAAGGCTTGACTCGTTTTTTTTTTTTGATACAGTGCCAATAAGGCCCGGGAAAGGTTATATAAAAACTCCTACAGTATCCTTTTCCGGGCCGCAACAAAAAAAGGAGATAAAGCTTATGACTAATAGAAAGGGTTTCACCCTGATTGAGTTGCTGGTGGTTGTGTTAATCATCGGCATTTTGGCCGCGATGGCCATGCCCGCTTATTTTAAAGCGGTGGAAAGAAGCCGCACGGCGGAAGCGGATACGTTAATTGGTACGGTAGTAAATTCCCAACAACGTTATAGAATGAAAACGGGCAACTTTGCCACCAACTGGACCAGCTTGGATATTGCTCCCGTTAATGCTACTACTTCTGCATATTATTGCACGAAAGGGACCCAGCCGACGGGGAATACTGCACCTACTGATTGTGGAACTGGTGTAAACGGATTCTTAATTCAATTAGTGGGTAGTAACGGCAGTACGGCGGCGGCGAATACCAACGGTGTAATTGCAACACGTGTGGGCACGGGGCAGTATCAGTACTCGTTACAAAAACAGTATAATTCTACGCAAGCGCCGGTTTGTATCGACACAACTGACGATGATGCCTTGCTTTGTGCGGATTATGCCGGTATTGACGGTGATTACACGACCCCTACAACAGGCCTGGTAGTGGAGTACAATGGCTAATTGCCATTTAGTTGTTTTTTGTTTTCCCCGCCCCCTGTTGTTTGGGGGCGGTTTTTATTGGGTTAAGCGGCGGGGGTTACCGGGCAGTGCTTTTTGCTGAAAAAGAAGTTTTGTTTGTGCTTGTCAAAAAAACTTTTAATCATTTTAAAAGCGATGACGGTGGAAATGGCGTCCGCAAACACCGGGGCGAGGAATACGCCCGTAAGCCCCCAGAAAAGCGGCAGAATCAGCACCAGCGGAATCACGAGCAGTACCTGACGGGACAAGCTTAAAAAAGCGGCCTGCATGGGTTTATTGATGGCCTGGAAGAAGCTGGTGGTCAGCACCTGTAAGGGCACAATCGGCAGGAGCAGGTTGAAAATGCGGATGACGCGCGCGGAGAGGTCCACCAGGGCCGTATTCTCGGAATTAAACACGGCGGCGATGGGCCGCGCGAAAATTTCAATCCCCACAAATCCCACGCAGGTAATCACCACGCCCCAGCGCATAGCCATTTTAAGCGTTTGGATGGCGGTTTTGTATTTGCGCGCGCCGTGGTTGTAGCCGATAAGCGGCTGTGCGCCCTGCGAAAGCCCGATAAGCGGCATCATCACCAGCGTATTGACGCTTACCGCAATCCCCACCGCCGAAATAGCCAGGTTGCCGCCGTATTTTAACAGCGAATGGTTCAAAATAATGTTCAGCGTGCTGGAGGCTATCTGAAACGCAAACTGCGAGAAGCCGATAGCCATGCTGTCCAGCGCGATATATTTTTTGAGTTTAAAAAATTTCCATCTCAGGCGGTAAAAGCTCCGCTGTCCGGTAAAAAAGAGTATCACCCAAATAAACGAAACGGCCTGCCCGCTGACGGTGGCCGCCGCCGCGCCCCGGATGCCCCAGTGAAACACGAAAATAAACAGCGGCCCCACCGCCATATTGATAATCGCCCCGATAAACTGGGTGGCCATTGCCGTTTTGGGGTGGCCGGAGGAGCGGATAAAGTTGTTAAGGCCTAAGCTGATGCCAAATAAAAAGTAGCCGGGCAGTACCACCAGCGCATAGCCGCGCGCATAGGGCAGCACGTCGGCATCCGCGCCCAAAAAGCCCAGGATGGGGTCCAAAAACAGATAAGTAAACAGCGTAATAACGCCCGAGGCCAGCGTCAGGAGCACAAAGGCGTTGCCTAAAATCAGCTGGGCTTCATCCTCCCTTTTTTCACCCAGGCGGATGGAAAACAGCGCGTTGGAGCCTACGCCGATAAGCGCGCTGAAACCCATATATAAAAGCCCCAGCGGAAACAAAATGGTAATGCCCGCCAGTCCGTCCGCGCCCACGTCCTGCCCCACGTAAATGCGGGAAATGATGTTGTATAACGCGTTGACGAACATCCCGGCCACGGCGGGTGCGGAAAATTTAATCAGCAGCTGCGAGAGCGCCTTGGCCTTAAACGGGTTTTTATCGTGTATGGATACGGCTTTTGCCATAAATCGTTCCTTAGGCAAAAAAACCGCCCGTCCGGCAGGCGGCTTTATTGCAAATTATATATATTTTATCAAATACCGCTGCGGAAGGAAAACAAAGAAACACCCCTTGGGCAAAAAGCAAAAAAACGCGTTTGCCGAAAGCATTTTTTACCGACTAAAAATAATGCTACAATAGTTGTATCTTGCAGGGAGGAAAAGAGTATGACACAGAACCGTTTTTTTGCGCGTATGTTCGCGCTGGCGGCGGCGTTTTTGCTGCCCGCGGGGGCGCTGTTTGCCGCACCCGCTTTAAAAGTATTGTCCGCCACCCCCAAAGGCCAGCTTAACTACACGGGCCGCCAGGCGGTGAACATTACGTTTAACCAGCCGGTGGCCAAGCTGGGGGAAGCAAGCGAATTTGCCTCTAAAAACTGCCCGATTGCCGTCTCTCCTGCGGTGCCCGGCTCCTGCCGCTACAGCGGTACGCAGACGCTGGTGTTTGAGCCGTCTTCGGACTGGCCGGAAGCCACCCGTTTTTCCGTGCGTTTGGCGGCCGGCTTTAAATCCGCCGTTTCCGGGCAGAAGCTCGCTCAGGATTACTCTTTTTCTTTCACCACTCCCGTGCCGCAGGTGCGCTCCGTCCGCCCTTCTAACGACGAGCACTGGATTAACCTCTATCCCACGCTTTACGTTGTGTTCAGCACGCCGGTGAATATGGAAGAAATTTCCAATTATGTGGAACTTTCGTATCTGGCCGCGCCGGAACCGACGTTAAGCGAGAAGATCGGCCTGTCCAAAAACAAACGCCCGGACGTCAAAAAAACCGTTCCGCTCGTCATCCGCCCCATCAGCCAGCTGGAGTTTGACAAAGATTTCTCCTACTATCAAAAAGACCGCATTATCGCTGTCAATGCCCTGGAAACCCTGCAAAAAGGCACCCGCTACACCCTGACGCTGGCCCAGGGCCTTAAAGGCACTGCCGGCCCGCTGGGGATGAGCGCCCCCTACCAGACCAGCTTTTACACCTACCCGGATTTATCCGTTGCCGGCGAAGTAAAAGAAGGCTGTTTGCCTTATGCTCCGTCGGTGGATTTTTCCACCCCGGTCCGCCTGCGCGAGCTGGCCTCTTCCGCGCGCGTGGAACCCGCTTCCGCCGTGCGCAAACTTTCCGAGCAGGAACAGGACGCCCTGGGGGCCGATTACGTCAATTCCAAAACCGGGGAAGCGTACTTCCGCACGCCGCTGGCGTTTTTGGATTTGAAACCCGGCCAAAACGTAACGGTTACGCTGGATAAAGATTTGCAGGACATTTACGGCAACCGCCTGGGCCAGGATTATACGTTTACCGTTTCCAACGAAGGCTACTGCCCGGCGGTGGATTTTTCCGGCGGACTGGGCGTGCTGGAAAGCTATTTGAGCCCCCGCCTGCCCGTGGATTTGATGAACACCGCCTCCCTGCCGGTGCGCGGCGCGCGCTTTAATAAAGAAAACTTCATTCCGTTTGACCAGGCCTCCTCCGGCTACTGCGCGCAAAAACCGCTGGCGGAGCCGACTTTTTCCGGCAATTATACGTTTAAAGACGTTAAAGACCGCACCGTCAAAACGTTTATTGATTTAAATAAATTTAACCCGACCGCCAAAGACAGCATTGTGTTCAGCCAGGTAAAACTCACCGGCAAACGCTATGGGGACAAAGGCTGCTGGATTTCCTCCACCGACAATATCACCGACGTAGGCGTAACGTTTAAAACCTCGCCGGAGAATATTTTGCTCTGGGCCACTTCGCTGCAAACCGGCGAGCCGATGGCCAACCTGTCCGTGGAGCTGCGCGGCAAGGACAATAAGATTTTATGGACGGGCAGCACCGATATGAACGGCCTCGCCCGCGCCCCCGGCTGGACGAAGCTGGACGCGCAGGTGCCGTCCTGGGGCCAGCCCGAAATTTACGCGTTTGTTTCCAGCCAGGGCGGCGACGCGGTGGTGAGCAGTTTGTGGAACCGGGGGCTTGAGCCGTGGCGTTTTAACCTGAGCTACGAATACAACCCGCAGCGCGAAGCCGTCCGCTCCACCCTGTTTACGGACCGCGGCGTCTACCGCCCCGGCGAAACGGTATATATAAAAGGAATCTCCCGCCGCCTGCAGGACGGCGCCTGGCGCCTGCCGGACCTGGTGCGCGGCACCGTAACGGTGTCGGACGCGCGCGGCGAAGAAGTCTTGAAAAAAGACGTAACCGTCTCCTCCGCCATGGGCACCTTTGATTTGAAGTTTGATATCCCCAAAACGGCTTTTACCGGCTCGTGGGACGTAACCTTCGCCCCGCTGGTAAAAGGCGATGACGCGCCCCGCGCGTACTATTCCTTCCGCGTGGAAGCCGTCAAACAGGCGGACTTTAAAGTAAACCTGCGCGCGGCGGCGGAGAATTACCTCTCCGGGCAGGAAGCGTCTTTTGCGGCGTCGGCGCAGTATAACTTCGGCTCCCCGCTGGCGGACGCCAAAGCGCAGTGGACGTTACGGCGCGAAATGGCGTGGTTTGAACCCAAAGAATTTAAAGATTATAACTTTACGCCCTATTTCCTGCGCGAAGGGGAATATAAAGACAACGGCAAACTGCTGTTAAATTCTTCCGGCAAGCTGGACGCCAAGGGCGCGATTGACTTTTCCGCCCGTATGCCGAAAGTCTCTTTCCCCGTGCGCGTATACGCCGAGCTGGGCGTGCAGTCGCCCGCGCGGCAGGAACTGTTCGCCCGTTCGTCCGTATTGGTGCACCCGGCGGATTTCTATCTGGGCGCCAAACTGCTGACCGAACGCGTGGAATTGGGCGAACCCGTCAAGGCCGAAATCCTGGCCGTTACGCCCGAAGGCAAACGGACCGGCGCGTCCGTTACCGCGCAAATCCGCAAAGAACAGTGGATGAGCGTGCGCAAAACGGGTCTTTCCGGCCGTCTGGAATGGGTCAGCGAAAAGAAAGTGACCGAACTGCCCTCCCAAACCCTGGAGGTGGGGGAAAAAGGCGCGGTGCTGACCTTTAATCCCGCCGAAGCGGGCAATTATTTCGTTACGCTTATTTCTTCCGACGCGGCGGGCCGCAAAGTAACCGGCGGCTTTAACATTATGGTGTACGGCGAAGGCCAGGCGTACTGGAAGAAGACCGACGACGATTTACTCGTATTAAAACAGGATAAAAATTCCTACAAGCCGGGTAAAACGGCGCGCATTTCCGTGCAGTCCCCGTACGATAAAGCGCTGGCGCTGGTAACCGTGGAGCGCGAAGGCGTGCTGGACGCGTGGATTACGCCCGTCAAAGGCGGCGCCGATTATGTGGAAGTGCCGATAAAGCCTTCCTACCTGCCCAATGTGTACGTCAGCGTAACGCTGGTGCGCGGCCGCAGTGCGGACCCGGTAACCGACAAAGGGCTTGACCTGGGCAAACCGCAGGGCAAGGTGGGGTACGTCAACTTAAACATACAGCCGGACTCCAAACAAATTACGCCCGTGATAAAACCCAATAAAACCAAATACCTGCCGGGCGAAGAAGTAACGTTAAAGCTTACGGCCAAATCCAACGCCAAAAACGTGCCCGCCGAGGTGGCGGTGATGGTGGTGGACGAAGGCGTGCTGGCGCTGACGGATTACAAAACGCCGGATTTGTTTGATTTCTTTTACGGGTCGCGCCCCGTGTCCGTATTTACGATGGACAACCGCGTCTACGTCGTGGGCCAGCGCAACTTCGGCGAAAAAGGCGAAAACCGCGGCGGCGGCGGCTCGGCCGACGCCAAGCTGGGCGGCGCGGACCTGCGCACCCACTTCTCTTTCACGCCGTATTTCAACGCGGCGGTAAAGACCGATAAAAAGGGCCGCGCGGAAGTGAAATTTAAACTGCCCGACAACCTGACCAAGTTCCGCGTGATGGCGGTTGCCATGACGGCGGACGAGTTCGGCTCGGCGGAAACCTCTTTGCAGGTGTCCAAGCCGGTGATGGTCACTTCCAACCTGCCGCGCTTTGCGCGCAAAGGGGATAAATTCTCCTGCGGCGCGGTGGTGTATAATTACGAAGACAAAAAAGGCGAAATGACCGTATCCGCCAAGGCCGAAGGCGCCGTGCGCTTAACGGGCCCGGCGGAGCAGCTTGTCAATGTGCCGCTTGGCAAAGCGCGCGAAGTAAGCTGGGCGTGCGAAGCCGTGCAGAACGGCGAGGCCCGCGTGGCGTTTAGCGTAAAGGCCAAGAAGGACTCCGACGGCGTGCTGACGAAATTCACCGTTTCGCCGGTGGAAAAAATGCAGACGCTTGCGCTGTATGCCTCTACGGTGTCGTCGCAGGAAGAACTGCTGGATAAACCCGGCGGCTTAAACGCGGCGGCGGACAACCGCATTACGCTCTCGCTCGCGTCCACCGCTCTTTTAAACCTGAAAGGCTCTATGGTTTACCTGCTGACGTATCCGTACGACTGCCTGGAGCAGAAGATGTCCAAAATTCTGCCGGTGGTGTCCGGCGCGCAGCTGGCGGAAGATTTTAAACTGGGCGATATGGCGCAGTTAAAAGCCCGGGTGCAGGAGGTACTGGACTTGGTGCCCGAATACCAGTATGCTTCCGGCGGCTACGGCTACTGGAAGAGCTCCCGCCCCGATCCGTATGTAACCGCCTATGCGCTGGAAGTAAACTATCTGGCCAAACAGGCCGGCTATAAGGTGCAGACCAAATCGCTTGAAAAGGCCGCCAAATGGCTGGAAGAAGCCTTTGCCGCCAAAACGCAGAAGGCGTATTCCTATTCTTCGCTGGAAACGGAAACGGCCCGCGCGTATGCGGCGTATGTGCTGTCCCTTTACGGCAAAAACGTGCAGAGCGCGTTTAACAACCTCTACGGCAAACTGGGTTCCCTGCCGCTGCCGGCCAAAGCCTATTTGTTAAAGGCCGCCGCGGCATCCGCCCGCACGCCGGCCGTACAGGAAAAAATCGCGCAGAGTATTTTAAATCACATCGCCTATACGCCCCAGTCCGCGTATTTTGACGCGCCGGAAGAAATGCCCTGGCTGCATATGGGAAACGTAAAAGCCACCGCGCTTGCGCTGGACGCCCTGCTGTTTGCCAAACAGCCGTTTGCGGACGCGTTTAAAACCGCTTCCTGGCTGCTTACGCAGATGAACGCCCAGGGACACTGGAACAACACCAGCGTCAACGCCGCCGTGTTCACCGCGCTGAATACCTATTACCGGACGATGGAAAGCGTAACGCCGGACTTTGCCGCCTCGGCCAAGCTGGGCGCCAAAACCGTGCTGGAAGCTTCGTTTAAAGGAAGAAGCGTGGAAGGTAAAAACGCTTCCGTTCCGTTTGCCGAAGCGTATGCGGACAAAACCGAAACGCGCGTGACCTTTGCCAAAACGGGCGCGGGCACGCTGTATTATACGCTGGGCCAGGTGTACGAGCCGCGCGCATACCAAACGCCGGTGGACGCCGGGTTTACGGTGTCGCGCCAAATCACGACGCTGGACGGCAAGCCCGTGGCCGAGATCGTGGCGGGCGAACGCTACAAAATTACGCTTAACGTCAAAAACGCCGCGTCGCGTCATTTTGTGGTGCTGGAAGATTTCATCCCCGCCGGGTTTGAAATCATCAACACTTCGCTGGCCACCGAATCGGCGGAGCAGGCGGCCGCCCTGCGGGACGGCGGCCGGAACGGCTTTGAGCGCGATGAAAAATACGACGACCGCATCGCCGCGTTTGCCGATTATCTGCCCGCCGGGAACCACTCGTATTCGTACCTGGTTTCCGCGTCCGTTCCGGGCACGTTCTCGTACCCCAGCTTGTGGGCGAGCCAAATGTACGAGCCTGCGGTATTCGGCCGCAACGCCACCGAAACGCTTGTCATCCAATAAACGATGAAGCGGGTCTGGACGGTTCTTTTGCTTGGGCTTCTTCCCTGCCTTTTGTGCGGGGAAGAAGCCTTTTTGCTTGCTCCCTCCAAACAAATTTATGACCGCTACGGCGCGCCGATGCGCGGGTTCCTGTCCGAAAACAACACCTATTACCTGCCCGTACCGCTTGCCGACGTATCCCCGTGGTTGATTGCCGCCGCCGTGGCGGCCGAGGACAAACGCTTTTTTTCGCATCCGGGCGTAGACGTGAAAGCCGTGCTGCGCGCGGCGTGGCAGAACGCGCGGGAGGGGGAGATTGTATCCGGCGCGTCCACCATTACCCAGCAGCTGGCGCGCGCGGTGGAGCCGCGCCCCAAAACGCTGTGGGGCAAAGCGGGCGAAGCCTGGAACGCGCTTTTGCTGGAGCGCAAAATGACGAAAGAAGAAATTTTGGAGGAGTATTTTAACCTCTTGGAACTGGGCAACCTGACCCAGGGGGTGGAAGCCGCCGCCCGGTTTTATTTTAATGTGCCCGCGTCCGAGCTGTCCCTCTCTCAGGCGGCGTTTTTGGCGGGGCTTGCCAAATCGCCCACGCAGTATAATCCTCTCCGGCATTTTGCGCGCGCGTTAAAACGGCGCGACTGGGTGCTTAAAAAAATGCTGGATAACGGATTTATTGACCGGGAGATGTACGATATCGCCCTGACGGAAAAATTGGAACTGCGTTCCGCCGCGCGCCCGTTTAGCGCGCCGCATTTTACGCGTTTTTTACAGCCGCTTGTGCCGGCATCGGCTAAAGACGTTTACGCTACGATAGACCGCGAGCTCCAGCTCTACGCCGAAGAACTGGTCAAAAACTATGTTTCGCGCCTGGCGGAGGAGAACGTAACCAACGCCGCCGCCGTGGTGGTGGAAAACGGCACCGGCGCGGTGCTTGCGTATGTGGGCTCGGCTGATTTTTACAACGAAAAAAACAACGGGCAGGTGGACGGCGCGCGTGCGCTTCGCCAGCCCGGATCGGCCTTAAAGCCGTTTGTGTACGGGCTTGCGTTTGAAAAAGGCGCGCTGACGCCCGCTTCTTTAATAGAAGACGAAGACACTTTTTTTGAGGGCGGTTTCCGCCCGCGCAATTACGATGAAAGCTACCACGGCCCGGTTTCCGCGCGCGGCGCGCTGGCGTGTTCGTATAATATCCCGGCCGTCAAAGCCGCCGAAAAATCAGGCGCGGCCAATCTGCTGGCGCTCTTGCGCCGCGCGGGGTTTTCTACGCTGGAAAAACCGGCTGACTTTTACGGGCTTGGCCTGGCCCTGGGCAACGGGGAAGTGCGCCTGCTGGATTTAACCAACGCCTACGCGTCTTTGGCGCGCGGCGGAGTATATAAGCCGCTGTTGGTGGCGCGGGAGCCCGTTATCCGCCTGCCCGGCCGCGAAGCCCGCGTATTTGATGAAAAAACGGCCTATTTGGTGACGGATATCCTGGCGGACAACAATGCCCGCGCCCCGGCGTTTGGCTTAAATTCGCCGCTTTCCGTTCCGTTCCCGCTGGCCGCCAAAACGGGTACGTCCAAAGATTATAAAGATAATTTCACGCTGGCCTATACCCCGCGCTGGACGATTGGCGTTTGGGTGGGTAATTTTGACGCCACCCCCATGCAACAAATATCCGGCGTAACGGGTGCGGGGCCGATTATGCACGATTTGGCCGTCTACCTTCAGCGCAAATATCCTTCGCCCCCGTTTGAAACGCCCGAAGGCGTTACGCGCGCGCTGGTCTGCGCGCAGAGCGGCCTGTTGGCCGGGCCCGCCTGCAAGCATACGAAAGAAGAAGTCTTTGATTCCGCCCATCTGCCCGCCGTGTGCGATGGAAAGCACACCGCCTCCGCGCCTGCTCTGGCCATTACGTCCCCTTCCGCGGGAGATGTATTTAAGCTGGATCCTTCCGTCCCGCTTTCGTCCCAGTCCGTTAAGTTTGAGGCCGCCTGCCGCGTCTCCGGCTGTGCGTGGACCTTGGACGGAAACACTCTGCCCGGCGTTTCCTGCCAAACCTGGTGGACCTTAAAACCCGGCAAGCACGCGCTTTCCGTGGCGTGCGGCGGGGAGAAGGCATCCGTTTCGTTTGAAGTGCTTCCGTAAAATTGCTTCTATCCCAAACAACAGCTGCCCGGCGGGGGTATTCGGAGATGACGACTCTAAAGGCTGTGTCATTGCCGGGAGTTTTAGTCGGCAATCTTGTCGTTTCGTAACAACCAGATACCCGAACCCTGCGGGCCGCTCATCGGGCTCGCTTTACGGTGCTTGGCAACATTGTTTAAACAGTGTGGCTCAATCAGTCGGATGGTTCCGTCAGGGAAAGGGAGGGGCGGACCCTGCGGGCGGCGGTATACCAGACAGGAATATCCCCGAATGTTTCTCTCCCAAGTATCTAAAAGTACCGTATATGGCTGAATTCTGGTTGAGGCCAGAGCCCCAAGGCCCGGAGGGCCCTTGACGCGTTTTTTTTTTTTGATAAATTGGGATTATCAACTTATATAAATAGGGGGATATATCCCATGAATAAAAGCCTCGGATTCACGCTTATAGAGCTGTTGGTAGTCGTTTTAATTATTGGCATTTTGTCGGCGGTTGCGCTGCCGCAGTATACCAGAGCGGTGGATAAAGCTCGTTTTAGCGAAGCGTTCAGCACTTTAAAAAATATGGCAAATGCCCAAAAATTATGCAGACTGGAAAACGGTGCGGAAAATTCAATGTGTAACGAACTGGACAGTTTGGCTATAGATTTTTCTGGCATGAGCATTGACGGAAGCGGTGATACATATAATTTTGAGACCCGGGATTTCATGTATAGTACAGTAGGTTCTTCGGATCGTCCGGTTGCCTGGTATAAAAAATATGACGTATGTATTTGCATAAACGATGATGGCTCTTTTGTCGGATCTAATTCAGGAAGCGCGTGTAGCAACGATCCAGATACCCCTTATGATGTGTTAAAAATGTTAGGAATTTCTGATGTGGGAAATGAGTGCTGGATGTGCTGAATTAAATAAAAACCCCGGCGTTTAAACCGGGGTTTTTGTATGTAGTGAAAACCCCCAGCTAGGCTGGGGGTTCGGTTTAGGTTACACCGTTGAGTAAGGTTGTTTTAGTACGAGAATATAAGAGCAAGAAGAAAGAGAATTTTGTCAAACAGGTATAAATAAAAAGCAGTTCATAAAAAGAGAGTCATTCCCGAAGACAGTAGTTGGGAATCTTCTCCATTTTAATAACGACAGATCCCCGCACCCTGCGGACCGCGGCATACCAGACGGGTGCATACCCCCTTTGTTGTTCCCATCTAACTAATAGTACTGTTTATTGCTTTAGCCCTGGCCAGGCCAGAGCCCCAAGGCCCGAACCCTGCGGGCCGCTCATCGGGCTCGTTTTACGGTGCTTGGCAACATTGTTTAAACGGTGTGGTTCAATTAGTCGGATGGTACCGTCAGGGAAAGGGAGGGGCGGACCCTGCGGGCGGCGGTATACCAGACGGGTGCATACCCCCTGTGTTGTTCCCATCTAACTAATAGCACCGTTTATTGCTTTAGCCCTGGCCAGGCCAGAGAAGGGAGCCCAGGCTCTGGGCCTTGCCCCCGGCAAGGGGGTTGATTTGTTTTTTTTTTTTGATAAATTGGGAATATC
>NZ_CAUDSG010000042.1:0-11874 GCF_958451995.1 Candidatus Avelusimicrobium alvi | reverse complement strand
CAACTCGCTTCGCTCAAACAAGTAAAAACATTCTTCCGCCTTGAGGCGTTTTATAAACAGGGCTAAGACCTGCATGAAACAGCAAAACGACTCTTCCTTTCAATGGAACCACACCGTTTAAACAATGTTGCCAAGCAACGTAAAATCCGCACAACCACGGCTTTGCCCGAAATTACTTGACAAAATAGTATTTTTATACTATAATTTGTGAAATTTATAGTTACTTCATTCTGGACAGCCTATGTTTATCCGCGAAAAACTCAAAGCCGCTTTTAAATGGTTGCTCTGGCAATACCCCTCGCTGCTCAACACGGCGCTCATGGCGGGAGTTTTCTATACCTATCTGACAGACATTATTGACCCTTTTTGGCCGTATTATTGGAACCTCCCCACCTATATTGAAGTGGCGCTGGACGGCGTGCGGAGCATTTACCTCTTGGGATTTGCCGTCCACACCGTGGGCAAACCACGTCCGTGGCGCGGTTTTTCAAGCGCCCTTCTCCAATTGATTCTGCTCGGCATTCCGCTGCGCCTGATGGATGAATACTACCATATTTCCGTATTGGGCCGGATGGGCCCCGGCGTGCGCACCCAGGCCATCAACTCCATCCTGCCGGCGGCGGCCTGTATCATCGCGCTGTATAAGATTCATACCGGCAAACGCTTTGCCGTGTGGGAAATCATCCTCTATATTCTGACACTTTGGATTGGGCTTATTTACCTTCCTTTTTAGATGACCCTATAACTACGTTGCAGTCCCTTATCTCATCCCCCGCCGGCGCGCCCGCGCCGCGCTTTCCGCCGTCCCCCTTTGTTATTTCATAAACAAGGAGAATGCTTATGCCTTCCGCATACAACCCCCAAAAAGACGTATTCAACATTATTGACGGGAAGAAACAACCCGTCAAACCCTACGATATGAGCGGGAAAAAGAAACAAGAACCGCATCTGGAATCTCTCCGTTTTGACGGAGAAAGACTGACCGCGTTTGCCGTCAACAAAGAAGGGCGCCGCTTCAGTTTTTCCCTCCCCGCCGATTCGGGTTTCCCTCTGGACGAAAATCACAGCGTCTTTGATTATTCCCCGCAGAGACAACAACAGAAAGACGAAGGCCCCATCCCGGAAGGGACGTATACCGTTAACCCCAAGGAAATCCAACATCCTAACCTTATAGACGAAGCCATCGGCATGGCGGGAGCCTTTGCCAAGAAAAAATTAGGCAGATTCCCCGGAGGAAGCATACCGTGGGGCAACTGCCGCATTCCCATTACCCAAACGGAAGAACAAGCCCAAAAGACGAAACGGGACGGATTCAGCATCCACGGAGGAAAAAGAAGAGGCAGCGCGGGATGTATTGACCTGACGGATAAAGACGAAAAATTCTGTGAGTTTATTGAAAAATACCGGGGCAAAAACCAAACAAGCGTCCCGCTGACGGTGGAATATCCCAAAAACAGAAAAAAATAACTTCCCGGCATTCACAAAACCCCGCCCGAAAGCAACCGGGCGGGGCGTATTTTAAAACGGCACCTTTACTCCAGCCGTACGGGCAGACGGCCCTTGGCGGGCGCATCGCCCAGCAGAATTTGCGCGGCGGTCTGCGCCGTATACACGGTGGGGCCGTAGAGCGCCAGCACCGTCCGCGCCTGCGGATAAAGCGGGATTTCGTACGGATTTAATAAGGATACCAACACCGCAGGAGTACCTTGTTTCCGCGCGCTTTCCAGCAGGGAATTGACCGTTTGCCGCTGCCGCGCGTCCATCGCGCTCGTGCGCGAAGTGCCCACCGCCAGCGCGTCCGCGCCGCTTAAACATTGCCGCGCCAGAAGCGCGTCTTTTTCGCCGGGCGTACGCGGCGCAAACACGGAGCGCACCGTCTTGCCGCGGGCGGAAAGTTCATCCGTAAACGCTTTGAGCTGGAGGCTGAAAATATCGTCCGCAAAAAACACCGCGCAAACGGTTTGTTTGTCCGCGCCCAGCGGGATGAGGCGCTGTTCGTCGCGCACGAGGGTCACGCCCGCCTGAGCCGCGCGGCGGGAAGCGTCGTCAAAGCCCGTATCCTGCACGGCGGCGCGGTCTTCAAACAGCCCCAGGCGTTCTTTTAAATCCAGCACTTTTTGGGCGGACTCCAAAATAAATTCGCCGGACACTTCCGGCCGGGCCGACGCCAGCGTGCCTTCCACATAATCGGCGGCGCGCTTGGGATAGGTGCGCGCGGTTTTTACGTCGCGCACGTCCCCGCTTAAAAGCAGGATGTTATTGCCCGCGCCGTATGCGCGGCGTACGATTTCTTCCACCGTAACGCCCTTTACGGCCCCCATATCCAGCCCGTCGGTGGCGATCAGGCCTTTAAAGCCCATTTTCCGGCGCAGCAGCCGCTGCATAATCTCCGTGGAAAACATGGCGGAATTGTCTTTATCCAGCGCGGGATACACCACATGCGCGCTCATCACGCCCGTTACGCCGGCGTCCACCGCCGGCTGAAAAGCCGAAATATGCGCGCTCCACAATTTATCCGCCGGCAAGTCCGTTACCGGCTGGGTGTAGTGGGAATCCACGGACGTATCCCCGTGCCCCGGGAAATGTTTGACAAACGCCGGCACGCCGTTATTTTCCAGCGCGCGCACGGCCGCGGCGGAAAACCGCCCGACGCGGGCGGCGTCATCCCCAAACGAACGGGTTTGAATGATGGGATTAAGCGGGTTGGAATTGACGTCCGTTACCGGGCCCAGCGCGGTGTTGGCCCCGGCCAGCAGGATTTCGCGCGCCTGGGCGGCGTATGCGTCCGCCACGATTTTTTCGTCGCCGGAGGCGGCCAGCAGCATATTGGAGGGCATTTGCTTCAGCCCCAGGTACATGGGCGAAGTTACCGTTCCCCCCTCGTAGTCAATTGCCAGCAAAAGCGGGATTTGATGCGGGCTTTTGGCGGCCCATTTGTTTAAATCGCGTATGGTTTTTAACAGTTTTTTACGCTGTTTGGCCACAAAACGCGCCTGGTTTTTGGCCGTAATTTCAGGGTGCGTAACCAGGCCCTCGTTGGCTTTAATAAAAAAACCAGTTACTTCGCCGTTTAATACGGCTTGTTTAAACGCCTTTTGCTGCCCGATGACGACGCGCGGCATAATGGTCTGCCCGACCCGTTCGCGCAGCGAAAGAGAATCCGCCCCCGGGGCCGGAGCGGCCCGGAGCGCGGCGGCGGCCAACAGACACGCCGCCAGCACGGTAAGTTTATGAGTTGGCATACACTCATTGTATAGAAAAAACGCCCCGCCGTAAAGCGGAGCGTTTTTTCTAAAAGTCCGGCGGACTATTTTAACAGATTGGCCAGGCTGAAAGACGCGGCTTCTTCTTTCATTTTGGCAATCACTTCGTCCACGGGCAGGGCGGCCGTATTTTCGCCGTTTTTCAGGCGGACGGTCAGCTTGCCCTCGGCGGCTTCCTTCGCGCCGATGATGGCCGTGTACGGGATGCGCTGCATATGCGCCTCGCGGATTTTTAAGCCCAGTTTTTCCGGTCTTACGTCCAGCTCGGGGCGCAGGCCCGCTTCGCGCATTTTTAAGAACACTTCTTTGGCGAAGGGAATCTGGTCGTCGGTCAGCGTCAGGAGTTTAATCTGCACCGGGGCCAGCCACAGCGGGAACCAGCCCGCAAAGTGCTCAATAATCACGCCCGTAAAGCGTTCAATGCTGCCGAACATCGCGCGGTGCACCATAATCGGGCGCTGGCGGCCTTCGGAAGACACGTATTCCAGGTCAAAGCGCTGGGGCAGGTTGAAGTCAAACTGGATGGTGGACAGCTGCCACAGGCGGCCGATGGCGTCCATCACCTTAATATCAATTTTCGGCCCGTAGAAAGCGGCTTCGCCGGCGTGCGTGGTGTAGGGAATGTTGTTGGCTTCCAGCACGTGCTTT
This sequence comes from Candidatus Avelusimicrobium alvi, assembly GCF_958451995.1. NCBI lineage: Bacteria > Pseudomonadati > Elusimicrobiota > Elusimicrobia > Elusimicrobiales > Elusimicrobiaceae > Candidatus Avelusimicrobium > Candidatus Avelusimicrobium alvi. Next base: position 7,963 of record NZ_CAUDSG010000042.1, on the reverse strand, counting down.
AAGGCGTTTTCGGCGCGGTCCCAGTCTTTTACGTCGCCGGTGAAATGTTCCGGGTGTTCCGGGTCGCGCGTGGAAAGCTCCACGGAGTATTTTTCAAAGCCGAACGTTTTGAAAATATGCATCGCAAATTCAAAACACTGTTTGACTTCGTCCTCCACCTGCTCGGGCGTGCAGAAAATGTGCGCGTCGTCCTGCGTAAAGCCGCGCACGCGCAAGAGGCCGTGCAGCGCGCCGGAGCGTTCGTAGCGGTACACCGTGCCGAGCTCGGAAAGGCGGAGGGGCAGGTCGCGGTAGCTTCTTAAATGGGTTTTATAAATTTCCACGTGGAAGGGGCAGTTCATCGGCTTAATCTGGTACTTTTCGCCGTCCACTTCCATGGGGTGGAACATACTGTCCGAATAAAAGCCCGCGTGGCCGCTGACTTCAAACAAATGCAGGCGCGCGATGTGGGGGCTGACCACCAGGTCGTAGCCGCGCTTTAAATTCTGGTCTTTAATCCAGTCCTCCAGAATTTTGCGCAACATACCGCCTTTGGGGTGCATGAGAATCAGGCCGGGGCCGACATTGTCGTTAATGCTGAACAGGTCCAATTCCGGGCCCAGTTTGCGGTGGTCGCGCTTGGCGGCTTCTTCCTGCTGTTTGATATAGGCGTTGAGTTCGTCCTTCGTGTCAAAGCACAGGCCGTAAATGCGCTGGAGCATGGGGCGTTTTTCGTCCCCGCGCCAGTACGCGCCGGCGATGGCGGTCAGTTTAAAACTGTTAATTTTGCCCGTGTGTTCCACGTGCGGGCCGCGGCAGAGGTCGGCATAGTCACCGTTGGTGTAGACGGTAATCGTACCGTCTTCCAGCTCTTCAATCAGTTCAAGCTTGTACGTTTCGCCGCGTTTTTCAAAAAATTCTTTGGCTTCGGCTTTGCTCATCTCCTTACGTTCAAAGGGCTGGCGGGCCTTGATGATTTCTTTCATCTTGGTCTCAATCAGCTTTAAATCTTCGGGAGTGAATTGTTTGGGGCAGTCAAAATCGTAATAGAAGCCGTTTTCAATAGCCGGGCCGATACCGAGTTTCGTACCGGGGAACAACTGCTGCACCGCCTGCGCCATCACGTGCGCGCACGAGTGGCGCTTTGTTTCTAAGTCCTTGTTTTCCATTTTGGTTTGCGCTATGATCCTGCCGGCCACAACGACCGGGCCAGGAGTCAAAGGTCCTTAATTAAGATATAATATTATATCAAATTGACAGGAAACGGAATTTAAATGACTTTCTTAAAAAAATACCTTTTATCCCCCTTTAAAAATGATTGGAAACTGCTCCTGGTTTTGTCCGTCCCCGCGCTTCTTTTGTGCGCGTTCGGCCTCAGCCAGCTCGGGCGGCTGACGCCCGTCAACTTTTTGGCCGCCGAAAGCGTAAAATTAGTATGTGAATTTCTGTTTTTGGGGGCGCTGCTGGCGCTGTTAAATTTGCTGGGCCTTAAAAACAAATGGCTGCTGGCGCTGGCGGCCTTTGTCTATTACCTGACGATGACCGCGGACCTGATTTTGCTGTGGTACTTTAAGGAACGCTTCGGCGCCAAATACTTAAGCACCATGGAAGGCGGCGATTACGACTTTCTGACCGACTGGCGCGTTTTATCCTACTTTACCCTGCTGGCGCTTTTCTGCGTGTTTGCCGTGCGCCGCTATTTCCGCGCCGCCCCGCGCAAAACCGCGCTTCACCGCCTGCTGGTCTGCCTGCTGGGCCTGGGCCTTTTATACATGGCAAATCCGCTGCGCCTCCTGCCCCGGCCGGATAATTTTTACACTTCCTATTTAATCCCCCCGTCCGCGGTATATACGGCCAACGCCGTACTGGCCAAACGCCCCCAGCCCGCCTTTACCCAACAACCGGACGCGGAACTGGAACGGCTGGCTAAAAAATACAATGTGTTTTCCGCCGCCAACACGGGAGTCGGCAAAAAGTATACGCGCGTGATTTTGATTGCTTCCGAGTCCCTTTCCAATAAATACCTGCACCGCTTTAATCCCCAAATTCCGGCCAAAGCCAGCGAAACGATGGACGCGCTGTTTGACAAATATCCGGCGGCCTCGCTGCGCCACGTAACGCTTTCCACGCTTTACGGCTTGTCCGTGATTTTTTCTTCCCATCCCTACGCCCAGCTGTCGTTTGAAAACGCTTACCCGCTGTCCTTTGTCAAAGAGCTTAAAAACAACGGCTTCAAAACGGCGTTTCTGCGCGGCGCGAATGAAACGTATATGGATGAAAACATCCTGTTCAAGCAGGCGGGGTTTGACGAAGTCATCGGCGCGACGTATTTTGAAACCCACCCCGAATATAAGGAATATATTGACTGGTGGGGTATGACGGACCGCAAGCTGTTTGAATACGCGGCCGAATATCTCCGGGAACACCGGGGCGAACCGCTGTTTATGACGCTTTTAACCGTGGACTCGCACGTGCCCCTGGGCCGCCTGGATTACCTGGGCCAGGAATACGAAGAAATTGATGCGGAATTTTACAATCTCCCCACTCTTCCGCGCGCGTTTGCGCGCTTCGGGCAGGATTTAAAGCGGTTTTTGCAGGAGCTGGACAAGCAGGGCCTGTTTGACGAAAACACCCTCGTGCTGGTAACGGCGGATCACCCGTCCTATTCCAACACGCCGACAAACAAACTCTTTAACCCCTACCGCGCGGAGTACGACAACCTGCCTTTTATCATCATCACCCGCACGCCCATTGAAAAACCGCTGGCGGACAATCCGCTTATTTCCCAGCTGGATATCGCCCCGACGGTGATGGACCTGTTAAACCTGCCCCAGCCGCGCGGGTTTTTCGGCCACAGCCTGTTTGACCGGGACGCGAAAAGAAGCGTGTTTGACATTAAGGAAGATTATGCCGTCGTTACCACGGACGAAGAAACGCGCGTACTGCCGCTTAACTCCCAGGACCCGCAGGACAAAGAACTCATCCGGCTGATGACGGTTTTCCCCGCCCGGTAGCCTTTCCCGCTTCATCCGCCCCCGCGTTTTAAACGGACGCGGGGGTTTTGTTTTCCGGCGCACGCCGGGGTCGCCGTCCGAAACGACGGGAAATATGCTAAAATAACAGATGTATATTTACACTCTTAATCGGAGGATTTAACCTATGGAAACGACAGCCCAAGGAGGAGGAATGTTCTTCTGGCTGCTTTTGCTTGCGTTCGGGTTTGTGGTGATTTTCCTGCCCGCCCGCTCCCAGAAAAAACGCGAACAGGAGCTGCTGACGAAAGTCAACGCCTTGCAGAAAGGCGACCAGGTGATTATTCCCGGCGGAATCATCGGCACCGTGGCCGGTTTCAAAGACAACGCGATTGAAGTCAAAATCGCCGAAAGCGTGAAACTGACCGTGCTCAAAACCGCCATCGTTGGATTTGTAAACGCCCAAGAGGCCGCTGCCCAACAAGGAGGCGCCAAGTAATGTCTAACAAGTTAGCCGTAAAATGGGGACTCATCATCGCCATTTTGCTGGGGTCCGTCTATTTAATCTACCCCAACTATAAGTGGTATTCCAAACCGCTGGCCGAGCGCGAAAAGCTTGATACCCTCGGCGAACGTCCCAAAAGAATGCTCAACCTGGGCCTTGACCTTAGAGGCGGTTCCAGCCTGCTTTTGGAGCTGGACGTTTCCAAACTCAGCGCCAAAGAGCCTTTGAACGAAGCCATGGCCCGCGCGGTGGAAATTATCCGCAACCGCATTGACCAGTACGGCCTCGCCGAAACCCAAATCACCCGCCAGGGCGACAAGTGGATTATGGTGCAGCTGCCCGGCGTGTCCAACCCGCAGCGCGCGGAAGAGCTGATCGGCAAAACCGCCATGCTGGAATTTCGCATCGTAAAAAACGATACGTCCGCCGCGCAAAAAGCCATTGAAAAACTGGAAATGACCGACAAGCCTTTTGACGACAACGGCAATTTAGTGCCCGAAATCGCCAAAATGGTGCCCGCCGGCTACCAGATTATGCGCAATAAAGACGGCGGCTACAGCGTCGTTACCGATACCGCCGCCGTTACCGGCGCGGACCTGGAAAACGCCCGCGTCGTGATGATGGGCGAAAACGGCTACCCCGAAGTCTCCTTCAGCTTTAACGCCGAAGGCAGCAAAAAATTCGGCCAGCTGACGGGCGCCAACATCGGCAAACAGCTCGCCATCGTGCTGGATAACACCATCCAGTCCGCCCCCGTCGTGCAGGCGCGCATCACAAAAGACGGCCGCATCTCCGGCACCTTTACGCCCGAAGAAGCCCGCTCGCTTTCCATTGTGCTCAAAGCCGGCGCGCTCCCCGCTCCCGTAAAAGTGATTGAAAAGAAAACCATCGGCCCCACCCTGGGCGAAGACTCCATCAAATCGGGTCTTTCGGCCTCGTTCTACGCCTTGGTGGTCATCCTGCTGTTTATGCTGGTGTATTACAAAGCCGCCGGCTTCATCGCCGACTGCGCCCTGCTCTTAAACTTCCTCTTCACCGTAGCCATTATGAGCTATTTCTCGGCTACGCTTACGCTGCCCGGTATTGCGGGTATGATTCTGTCGCTCGCGATGGCCATTGACGCCAACGTGCTGATTATTGAGCGTATGCGCGAAGAGAAACTGCTGGGCAAACCCGTGTATGAAATCATCAGCCTGGGTTACGACAAAGCCTGGTCCGCCATTTTTGACTCCAACATCACCACCATTATCGTGGGTGCGTGCTTGCTGCAGTTTGGTACGGGCCCGGTTAAAGGCTTTGCCGTTACGCTTATTATCGGCTTAACGGTCAGCTTGTTCACCGCCGTATTCGTCACGCGCGCCATCTATGAGCTGGTCCTCACCTCTAACACCAAGGAGATCAGCTTATGATGCACTTACTTCCCAAAACAAACATTGATTTCCTTAAATACAGAAAAGCCTATTACACGCTGTTTGCTCTACTGCTTATCGGCGGCGTAATCTGCTTTTTTACTAAGGGATTTAATATGGGCATTGACTTTACCGGCGGTACGTCCGTACAGGTAAAATTCAACGCCCCCGTTGAAATGGCCGACGTACGCGCGGCGCTTTCCGCCACCGGAGCCAATTCGGACCTGCAGTCCTACGGCGACGGCTCCTTCTCCATCAGCGAAAAAAGCACCGCCGACGAAGTGGGCGTGGTGCAAAAACGCATTGAGCAGGCGCTTGATACGATGGGCACCCCCTACACCGTCCTGCAGACCAACTCCGTGGGGCCGGCCGTCGGCGAAAATATGACGGAAAGAGCCCTGTGGTCTATTCTGCTGTCGTTGGTGTTTATCATCATTTACGTGGCGTTTCGCTTCAGCAACATTTTGTGGGGCGTGTCGGGCGTAATCGCCCTGTTCCACGATTTGTTTGCGATGGCGGTGGCGTTTTCCATCACGCAGCGCGAAATTGACCTGGTGGTCGTAGCGGCTTTCCTGACGGTGGCCGGCTTCTCCATTAACGACACCATCGTTATTTTTGACCGCATGCGCGAAAACATCCGCCTGCATCCCAAAATGAGCTTCGGCGAGCTGATCAACCTCTCCATCAACGAAACCCTCTCCCGCACGATTATCACCACACTAACGGTGCTTTTCGCGCTGGTGGTGCTGTATGTTTTCGGCGGAGAAGTCATCAATTCGTTTGCGTTTGCCATGCTCATCGGCTGTCTGTCCGGCGTGTACAGCACGATTGCGCTGACGACGCCGCTGGTCTACACGTGGAGCCGCGGCCAGCTGAGCGACGGAAGCAACCCCGCCAAGGGCGTTAAATCCGCCGCCAAACCGGCCGCCAAGCTGCCCGCGGAAGTCCGGCGCGAAGAAGCCGCGGCGGAAGGTTACGCGCCCCAGAAAAAGACCGTAACCAAAATCAAACGCACGCGCAGAAGCAAAAAATAAGTTTTACCGAAAGCGGAGCCTCCCCCGAGGAGGCTCCGCCAGACGTTTTACACGGCCGCCCGCACCGGACGCCCCTGCAAACCGTTTGAAAGGAACAACACCCATGCGAAAAATCAAACGCTTTAAAATTCCTTCCCGCCAGCGCGAAATTCTGCGCAAACTCCTGCGCGAACTGCCGCTTTTGCGCCGCGCCGGGTTTGCAAGCGAGGCCGAAGTAACGGCGTTTATTTTAGCTATTTTTAAACTGCTGGACCCGGGCGTCGTGTACGAATTTAACCAAGACGCCCACTGGGAGCTGGACGCAGAGAGCATCATTCATAAAGAAATGTTCAGCGCCTGCGCCGTTACGCTGGGAGGGCAGATTGAACCCTTTTTGCAAACCCTTACCAACGAGGACCGCAAAACGGCGGCCATGATTGTGCTGTTGGAATTTTTAAGAAGCGCCGTTACCTTTGTGGCGGACCTGGTAAAAGAGCAGGCCCAAAAAGAAGAATTTGACACGCTGGATTTGCAGTTTGTGTATCTTCCGCCCTTCGGCGCGGCCGTGGCCCCCAAGCTGCTGCGCGAGGCCGTGCGGCTGGAAAATACCCTGGCCCTTAAAGCGCTGCCGGTAATTCTGGATAAACTCAGCGCGGATAAAATTGACCTTTCCCTGCCGGAAAGCGGCCTGTTATCCCCCCGCCTTACCGCGGTGTTTTTGGTTCCGTGGCAGAAAGCCCGGAAAAAAGGAAAAAAATAATGTTTAAACCTACGTCGCTTGAAAAGAAAAAAGTCTCCTGGAAGCACGTCCTCGGCTCCACCCTGGCCTATTGGTATACGGTATTTTTGGGCTGGACCACCCGCATCTACTGGTTTAAAACGCTGGAAGCGCTGGAATTTGAAAAAGAAGGAAAAAATTATATTTTCGCCGTCTGGCACAACCAACAGCTGTTTTTGCTCTATCCCTACCGCGGGCAGAAAATCTGCGCGCTTATCAGTTTAAGCGACGACGGGGAATACATCGCCCGCTGTCTGCCCAAATTCGGTATGAAAGCCGTGCGCGGCAGCACTACGCGCGGCGGCGTGCGCGCCTTAATCAAGCTTAAAAACATCGCCGAAGCCGGCTATCACCCCATGCTTACGCCCGACGGGCCGCGCGGACCGATTTACAAAGTGCAGCACGGGATTTTATTTCTGGCCCTTAAAACCGGCCTGCCGATTATTCCCGTAGGCACGGCGCTCAGCCACAAAATCAAGGTGGGGTCGTGGGATAAAATGCGCGTGCCGCTGCCGTTTGGCAAAACGGCGCTGACGTACGGCAAAGCCATTTACGTCCGCTCGGACGCCGAGATGGACGCCGCCGCCAAAGAGCTGGAAAAACAGCTCAACTGGGCCACCGACCAATCGGAACTCTTCATCAACAAACGGCATTTTGATTCCACGCGCGCCTAACCGCTTTTATATTGCAAAACCCCGGGAGATATTCCCGGGGTTTTTTTCTGCGGCACCAAAAAGGCGGCCTGCCAACGGCCGAAACGGTACAATTAAAAAATACGGTATGCATTACTGCAGTGCGAGGCGGAGACTTTTTCCCGCCCGATGACGGCGCACCATTTGGCGTCGCCGCAGCAATAAATCATATCCGGCGTATCGGTGGAGGCGAGGCCCGCGCGGTGTACGCCGCTGCCGGCCACGTAATAGCCTTTCTGGTTATTGTAATAGGCGTAGCGGCCCGAGGCCAGGGAACCGCCGTCCAGTGCAAAATCGCGCAGGACCGCGTCCACTTTTACGTCTAAATCCTCCAGAGAAGAGGCGTAAGAACCGTTGGCCATATAAAAAACTTCCTGCGCGTCTTTGATGGCTTTTACGGCGGCCACCGCTTCCATCGCGCGCGCTTTTTGTACGGCTTTTTCGTACTGCGGCAGCGCGACCGCCGATAAAATACCTATAATTAAAACGACCACCAACAGCTCTATAAGCGTAAATCCGAGGCTTTTCTGCACGGGATATATCCCCCCATTTATACAAGGTAATAATCCCAATTTATCAAAAAAAAAAACAATACAAGCCTTTTATATCTTTCTT
>NZ_CAUDSG010000041.1:0-12275 GCF_958451995.1 Candidatus Avelusimicrobium alvi | reverse complement strand
AGTATTTTTATTTTTATATCTATTTTTAACATATTTTTTAACGCCTTATTTGAGAAAATAAAAACGGCCGGATTTTTAGCAGCTGTTTCTCTCTTTCCAGGGATAAAAATAATATGTTTTAATTATTATTTATCCACAAACTAAGGTATACCCGGGATATTGCAAGACCCGGGAGTTTTGGAACGAGACGCATATACTGCTTGGCTATTGTTGACCCGATTGGTATATTGGTATATAGGACAGGCGGTGCTTATTTCGCCGGGCCGCTATATTTCAGAAATATGCCTATCCCCAGGCTCCCTCCAAGCCTGTCCCTGGCCGTCCCGCAGGGGAAGCGCGCCGGCATACGGGGCAAACGCCTGCAGGCAGAACGCCGTCCTGGGCCGCCACCGCAAAGAAAGCAGGCCCACCGCTTGAAAAAAAGGCGGAACACGCGGACCAAATCGCTCAGCAATTCCGCCGCAAAAGGCCAAAATGAAGCTCCCCCGTTCCCTTCCTGTCTGTTTCCCCCCAAAAAACCTCCTTTTTAGGCGATTTTAAGCAAAAACGGCCCTATTTTAAGCGTTTTTGAATACCCCGCAATAAGACCATTCCCCTATACGTTTTAACAAGCCGCGTTTTGATTTAGAAAGCTCGGTCCGGCTCGTTTTACAGCCATCCGCAGGCTAAAACTAAAAACAAACATTTTAAAAAGATGCGCGGCTAAGGTGCGCGAATTTTGACCAACCCCGGTTTGGGCCGCATCCGCAAAACAAAGCACATTTAAAGAAACAAAATGGAAAAAATCACCAACAGGCAAGCCACAAAAAACGCTGCACAAACGGACGGGAGCAGAGCCGTACGGCGCGGGGTATAAGGAACTGGAAAAAAGTACAAGCGCACACTTGTCAGCCACTGCGTCCAGGCAAGGGAAAAAGAGGCGGCGTCCCCCCCCCCCCCCCGCGGCAGACCGGGCAGCGGACTGAAGCCCAAAAAGAAAAAACACCGCTTCCTCTTCCCGGGCCGGGGCGGCCTGAAGCGCAGTAGGTAATGCCTTACCGGCAGACCGCCCCTTTCCATCCGCCGGGCGTTTTCGGCTCCGCCCGGCGGATAGTTTGGCAGGGAACAGAAACTACTTCATATCCACCGCATCGGTTACGAAGCAGGACAGTTTGCCCGCCGTAGCGGAACCGGTAACGGTGTAATACGCGCGCAGGTAGCGTTTCGCGCCTGTCGGCATGGCCAGGGCAAATAAGTTTTTCACTTCGCCCAAGTCGGCCAGCGCAAACGTGGCGGACAACAACTCTTCCGCGTCCGTAAACTCGGCGGAATCGTCGGTCTGCAGGGATACTTTCAGCTGCGTAAGCCCCGCAAAAGCTTCATCTGCGCGGCAGACCACAAACAATGCGCCCGGCACGGCGTTGCCGGCGGCGCCCAAGTCAATGGTATGGGCGGAAGCGGCGGAAGAAGCGACGGTCTGTCCGTCGGACATCATAGCGTTTTGATCAAGTAACATAGTTTCTCCTATTTCACCACGGCTTCGGTGTCAACGATCGCGTCGCAGACGTGCACCGGGATTTCGTTAAACGTCATCAGCGGGCGGGAAGTAATCTGGTCCGGCGTGTACTGTACGTTGGTGCGGTTGCTGGTCAGTTTTCTAAGCGCGGCCTTGACGGTGCGGTTCATATACCACACGGGTTTGCCCATGGACAGGCTCTGGATGCGTTCTTCCAGCTCACACATCTGGTCAATCAAGTCCGACGGTACGTTTTCCACGTCAATGTTGCAGATGCGGCCGGCGTATCTCCAATCCTGCACCGCCAGGCCGAGTTTCCACTCAAAGTATTCTTTATAAGCGGGGTATTCGTTGCCGTCCGCGTCTACGTGATTGACGAGGCCGTGGTCCACGCGCTGGATGCCGGCTTTGGAACCTTTGGGGAAGAACGTGAACACTTTGTCGGTGTCCCACACCACGAGGTAGATGGACGAATTCTGCCCGTCCGTCTGCCCGCCGGCGTCAATTACGTTGCGGGAGCTTTCCGCGCCGTCCAGCTCGCAGTAGCGCGCGGCCAGGCCGGTAAAGCGTTCCGGGTTTTTGCCCACGTTGCCGTAGATGAGGTTGGACGCCATGGTGTTGGACATTCCGGCGATAATCGCGCGGGACTGCCCGGTGCGCACCGCTTCCACGTGGCCGCCCTTTTCGGCCACCAATTTATCCACCACGGAATAGGCGGACAGGGTGCCGTACGATTCCACCACCACTTTCGTCGTGGCCTTGGCGGGTTCAATGCCTTGGTAGGCGCGCCGCCAGGTGCCTTCCGGAATGCCGGTTCTGACGGCGTATTCGTGGCCGCTGTCCAAAGAGCTTTCCGCCACCAGCGCGTCGGCGATGATGTCGTTGGACTGGCTTAATACTTCGGCGATAGCCAGTTCCTGGCCGGACGGGTCAAACTGCTTTGCGTAGTCAATGAGACTATAGTATTTGTCAGCAATAATTGCCATGTAATTCTCCTTTAATTGTTTTTGCCGTACAACGCCTCGGCGAAGGTTTTATCCCGCGGGGCGGCGGGTTTGCCGCCGGGGCAGACGTCTTCGCTGATACTTTTGCCAATCTCGTTAAAGGTACGGACGATGACGGGATGGTTTCCAAGCCCGGTGGCTTCCAAGAGGGCTCTGAGTTCCGGGCCGCCGAAGGCCTCGGCCGCGCGGACGGCGAGGGAGATTTCCTCCTCACAGCGCGCGCCGTATAAGGCCTTGGTTTCCCGGGCCCAGCGTTCCACAATCTGCCGTTTTTCTTCTGCTCCGTTCTGCGCGCCGGAGCGGGCGTAACGGGTTTCAAAATCCAGCAGTTTTTGCACTTGCCCGCACGAAAGGCCCAGCTCGCGCGCAAGGTCTTTCAATTCCTCCAGCGCGCCGCCGGGCAGAGTTAAATCTTCCGGCAATTGCAAGCCCTCGTAATCGGCCTGGTCTTGGACGGGGTCCGTCCTTAAAGTGTCCCGGTCCGGGGTGTTTGTTTCTTCCCGGCCCGGAGCGGGCGCGGCGGACAGCCGCGCGGACGGGGCGTTCAAATTGGTTTCCTGCGGCTCGGTCTGCGCGCCGGCCGCGTGTTCGGTTTCGTTCATCAGTTCATCTCCTCGCTAAGGCGGTTGATTTCGTTTTGTTCGGACTGCACTTCAGACATATACTCCCCTCTCATCTGCGCATACGCGCCGGGGGCGGCGTCCTCTATTTCGGCTAATAAAAACAGCCCGATGCTGCGCTGCCCGCAGTGAAAAGCCGTTGCCTGCGGGTCGCCCGGCACAAAGCCGTGCTGTCTTATCTGCGCGGCCTGCAGCAGCCGCCACAGCAGGCGGCGGCCCTGCACGGTTTTTAACACGGCCTGCAAATCGCAGGCGTTTCGTTTTTTAAGTTGTTTTTCGTTCATAAAAGAATTGGGGAGAGAGAACAGTGCCGGCCTTTTCTCTCCCCCCGGCCCGCACAGCGCTCGGTAATTTTAGGCGCCTGCGCCGGGCCTTTTGGGGTTGTTTTTTGGGGTAGGCGGAAACAGCCTGCCGGAGAACCGCTTCCGCTCTGCGCCGGGCCGTAACGCTTATAAGGACGCGCCCGCCGCGCAGCTTTTGTTTTTACTTTTCCGAGAGGGCTCCCGGCGTTTTAACGCCGGAAGCGGGGGCTCCGCCCGGCCGGGCGTCCGCGCGGGCGTTGTTACTGGACGGCCGGGCCCCGGCGGCCAGCGCCGCCTCCAGCCGCGAACGGCGCAGCGCCTGCGCGTCTTCCGCGCTTCTTAACAGCGCGGGCGCGACGCCCAGGGTGTTTAACCCCTCTTCCAGCGCGCGGTCGTAATCCACGCGGTCCAGCACTTCGGGCCGGGCGGCGGCCAGAGACGCCGCATAGTTCAGCCCCTGCACCAGGGACGCGAGCCCCGCGGCTTTCTGCGCTTGTGCAATCATGGACACATATTCCACCTTCATTTCCAGCCCCTGAATGCTTTGCGGCGCGGCGGGCAGAAGCCCCTGGCGCGAAAGCAGGTTAAAAGCGCGGTCAATCAGCGGGTCCAGCAGTTCGTTTTTCAAGCGTTCCAGCACGGGGCCCAGCACCAGCATTTTTTCCTGGTGGCGTTCGGCCACTTCGGCGGCGGTCATATTGGAATAATTTTGCGCGGTGAGCATTAAAAATACGTCGGCAAAGAATTGGGAGCGGATGGTGGCGCGCACGGACTGGATGGACGCTTCCAGCGATTTTAAGTCCGGCTGCACCTGGTAGGCGGGCTTGACGGCGGCGTCCGTCGTGCCGTTATAGCGGGTGATTCCGCCGGGCAACAGGTTTACTTCTCCCTGCACATTGGACGAAACCATCATCGGCGGGTTAGTGCTTTTGTCCAGCGCGACGAGTTTGGTTTTCTGCATTTTCTGAAGCATTTTTACGTCGCCCAAACACTTCCACCCCGGTCCGCGGCCGTAACTGTCGGAAGCGTTTTTCACTTCCCAGCGCGCGGCGATGACGGGAAATTCCCGGTATCCGCTTTCGCGCAGGATTTTGCCGTCTTCCGTCAGATATACGGAGCGGTAGGGCATATGTTTATTGTCCGCTTTGTCCGGGTCGGCGGAGCGGTTGGGCAGAATCAGGTGAATAATTTTATGCCAGCGGGCCTGGCGGTTTTCGTCGCACTCGCGTTTGACGGCGGGCGGCAGGGCGGCGGCGCCGAAGGTTTCCTGCATTTGGGCGGCGGTCATAAAGAACTCACGCCCGAAGCGGTTTACGCGGCCGGAAGCGTCGGTACCCAGGACGTATTCGCCAATGGTAAACGGACGGCAGCGCAGGCCTTTTTCCGGGTCTTCTTCCAGCAAAAACGCGGCGGTGCCGAATACGGCAATCTCCTGATAAAAGCCGTGCAGTACGCTGTAGACATTACTTTTGGCAAATACGTCTTCCAGGTGTTTTTTTACTTCCAACACCCACTCGCGCGCGCCGGGCAGTTCCATCAGCTCTTCGGGCGCGAGGGCCAGGTCAAACCAGCTGCGAGACGGACTCGTCAGCCCGCTCATCATCCCGGCGCAGAGCACTTCCACGGCCAGGCACGGGTCGGAATCCAGCAGGGTTTTATGGTCAATGCGGCGGCCTTGGTTGGGCGTTTGCCCGTCAAAAAAGCCGCGGGTGGGCGCCAGGTAGGCGCAAAGGTCCTTCCAGACGGGCAGCCAGGAGGCTCGCTCGCTTTTCAGCTCGCCGTAAAGGCGGAGATAATCGGTTGTCGGTTGGTTATTATTTTTCATAGGCGGGCGGGTTTATAACCCAAAATCGCAGCGGCGGAGGCGTGCGCGGGAGAGAGAAATTTACTAATATAGAAGAAAGAAGGAGGGTAAAATTATGATGAGCATCATCACCATTTTGGTGTTTGTGGTATTGCTGGCCGTACCGGGATTTTATATTATTACGCGCAAACTGTTTCCCAAAGGAAGCAAAAAATCGGCCATGTGGCTGTCCGTACTGCTGACGGCGCTTTTAGTGGGTATTCTGACGTTTGTAACGGCTTCCACCCCGGTGTAGAAAAAGTCTTTCGGATGAGAACCCGCCCCTGACAGGGCGGGTTTTTTATGCGTTTTCAAAGCGGTTTACCGACGGATAAGCACTCCCGGAAAGCCGTCAAAAAGGCAAAACGGCGCCGCGGCGGGGCATAAAATACCCTTAAACAAGACAGTAAAAAATGATTTGGGAGAAATACGGTAAGGACTTACCGCTATTTTTTAATTATAGCATAAAAATTATCTTTTTGTCAAGCAATATTTTGCAAAAAGGCCGGGCCGAACACCATTCTAAGAAGAGAACAATCGGATTAATTTTTGCCAAAAGGCAGGGAACGCCTAACAAAATAAAGGCTTCTGTTTCAGGGGGCGCATCCACGCCAAACGCGCGGCCTTACCGCAGGCGCGGCCTCTTCCGCGGGGCGCAGACGCAGGCGAAAAACGCTCAGCGGGCGTGCAGAATCACCGTCATATCCGTGCCCATAATTTTTTTAAGACCGGTATCTTTTTTCCACTTTTCCACCAGCTTGGCGTCGGGGGACGAGCGGAACTGGCCGCGAATATCGGGCGTTTCGCGCAAATAACGGAAAAGCGGATTGTTAAGCGGCAGAAACTCCGGCGTGGTAAACAACACCACAAATGAGCGTCCGCCCAACAGGGACGAGAGATTAAAATCTTCCGAATATCCCACATGGCCAAACCCCGCATACACCACAATCAGCGCGTCCGGCGCGGCGGCGCGCAAAGCGCGCAGGTATTTGCTCCACGCCCGGTTGCGAAAACGCATGCCTTCAAAAGAGGTGGCAAACTCTTCATACATTTCCGGCGTGGGGTAGGAGGAGGTCTCGCGGACGATTTCCTGCAAAATGGCCGTTTCCGGCTCCAGGCCGATGACGGGAATCCCCGCTTCCAGCGCGGCGTTAAGCACGCGGGTGGAAGCCCGCGGCGTACCTTCCAGCAGCTGTGCGATTTCGCGCGGGTCCGTCACCGCGTTTTCCACGGAAAAGGGGATATTTTCAAAAGCGGGCAGGAACTCGGTCGCCAGATAAATTTTTCGGCCGGGATACGCTTCGGGCAGCGCGCGGACCAGGTTCTCTATTTCCGCCGCCAGCCCGGGCACGTTGTGCACTTCGCCCAAATACAGATTTTGCGCGTTCTGCGGCAAATAGGCGCGGTAGGGCACGCGGCCTTTAATCACGCGGCTGGCGATATTGGCGGCAATCTCGGGCGCTTTAATATGAAAAGTGCCGTAATCGTCAATAAAACGCTGGATGGAGCGCAAAATCCGCGCGTCATTTTTAGGGCCGTAAGAGGGATAGACATTGGGGTCTAACTGCAGGCTTAAATGGGAAAGCATCAAATCCGCGCCGTGGGCTTTCATCACGGCGGGCGGCAGTTTTAAACGCATATTTCCCAGTTCAAAATATCCGGCCTTATTGGCGCCTCCGCGCAGCAAAATGCGGGCCTGGTTGGACAAAAACGGCTTTGCCGGCACCTGCGCATATGCGGCGGCGGAAAAAAGCAAAACAAGGGAAGTCATCACACACGTCGTTTTATTCATAAGAAGCTCCAGCGCGTTTTTAATACGGCGGGCCGCTTAGCGGCCGGGCACGACAAAAGCATAATCAAACCCCGTCCGGCGGCCCAGCAGGCGCGCGTCTTTTCCGCGCCAGTGATACAGCAGGCTGGTTCCGCCGCAAGGCTCAAAAATCATATGGTTTTTCCCCCATACGGGATATAAGGCGTTAAAAACCGAAGGCGTATTTTCCGTTATCTCCACCACCGCGGGATTTTCTTTGGCAAAAAATTTCGGCACCGAAAGCGGCGTCAGCCACGAGGTATGCCCCATCCCCGCATAGACGATAAACAGCGCGTCCGGGTCGGTCCGGCGCACTTCGGCCATTTTGGTTTCTATCACGCGCGCCCAAATTTTGTTGCGCTCCGTCAGGCAGAATAAAGAATTGTCTTCTTCAATCATTAGTTCGCCTTCAAACACCACTTTTTGCGTGGGGTCTTCCAGCGGATAGATTTCCGTCCCGCGGCCCAGCAGTTCAACGAATGTTTCCGTAGCGTACGGCAAATGGACGGAGGCGTCTTCCCACGGCACGAGCCTGACCGGAAAAATTTCTTCCTCCGCCGGGCGGCGGTAATACGTGGCGACGGTATTGCGCGCGCCGGGGTTGACGGGCGGCAAATCAATAAATTCGGTAAACAGTACGATGCGGCGGCCGGGGTTCCGCCCCTGCAATTTAACTATCAGCCGCTCCACCGCGCGCTGTACATACGGGGAATGATGTATTTCCCCCAGCATAACCAGCTTTTCCTGCGTCAGGGCCGCGGCCAGATAGTCTATAGCGTCGGAAGACATAAGGGTAAACAAATCGTTTTCTCCGCGGGCGGGGCGGGCGCGGAGCCAGTCCAGCGTGTCGGCCAGGCGGGCGCTGAAAAACAGGCTCATTTCGTTGTTGCGAAGCGACGTAGGCGTAGGCGAAAGCGTAGGCGCGTATAAATTTTCCAAAAGCGGCACGGAAGCCGGATCCTGAAAACGGGTTTCCCACAAAGCTTCCACTTGAAAATAGGATTTTTTCACCATGTCCTCCAAAAGAGGGGGCCGCTGACGGAGTTTCATCCGTTCGTGGATTTTTTTAACGCGCGCCGCTTCTATCGCGTCTTTCATTTGAGGAGTGATATGCGTAATTCCGCCGGCGGAAAGCTCCGGCGTTCCGGCCCGCGCGGCCCAGGCCGCGCGCGTTACGGCGGCGCGCACCGCGGAAGCGGACGAAGCGGCCGGCGCGCTTTGCGCCGCGCCTTTTTCCAGCGCGCGCACAGCGGGCAGTACCTGTTTCTGCGCCCACAGCGGAGCAGAGAAAATTAAAGAAAAAATAAAAACCAAACAACGCATATATATTTCCTTCACGGACGTAAAATTTCCATTCCGCCGGGCTGTTATTTGGCGGCGGGGGCGGAGATATCCGCCTCTTCAAACGGCACCAGCACCTGCACGTCAAAGCCGAGCGCTTTGGAATAATTTTTGCCGTTCCCCCACCGCGCGAGATAAGGCCGGGGCACTTCGGCCAGGCGTCCGGGGTCTTTGCCCAACAAAAAGCCTAAAAATCCGTTTTGAAAACCGTTTCTAAACTCCACCGATACCGGGTTTTCGTCTTTTAACATAACCGGCAGGGATTCCATCACGCTTTTGTTAATATGCATATTCCCCGCGTATACGAAAAATACCGCGTCCGGGTCCGTGCGGCGCGTTTTCTCCATCGCAAAACGGATGATGCCTTCCCAGTATTTATTGCGCACCGGCATCGCCCGAAAAGACGTATTGGCCACGGCAAATTCCAGCCCGCTCATTTCGCCGAATTTCTGGTAAGTATACTGCAAATCTTCCAGGCCGTAAATTTCCATATCCAGCAAGCGGCCCAGCTCATACACTTCGTTGGAAAAAGCGGGATTGGTTTCAAAAAAATCCGCCGGAACGGCCTGCCCGGGCTGCCAGTAGCGGGGATGCTTATCCGGCAAAAATTCAGAAAACAACACCATTTTGCGGCCCGGATACTGCGCGCGGTACGCTTTTAAGAGTGCCACTATCTGCCGCCGCTGGCTGGCGCGGCCGTGCACTTCGCCCAGCATGACCAGCCGGGCTTCGGGCCCGATGGCGCTCACCAGCTGGCCGGGCGCGTCCAGCTCGCTGATTTTTAACGCGGAAGTAATTTCCTCCCGGTGCGACTTCACATACGCCGCCTGTTTTTTAAACGCGGGCGCGGCATTTAAAATCCATTGGTTGTTTTCCAGCGAAAAACGGGTAGGAGTGGTTAAGAAAGGATAAAAATCCAAAAACAGCCGCGCTTCCTCTGGCGTAAATTCCAGCCGGGCCAGAGCGGCCGCCTGCGCGCGCAGTCGGGCGGGCGCGGAGGCTGTTACAAACTCTTTCAGCGCGTCCAGGCTCCGCAGGGTTCCGGCGCCGGGGCGGCTTAAACGCACCAGACGGTTTATTTCGCCGGAAAGCCGTTCCAGCGTTTGCAGGCTTACCGTCGCCGGGGCCGCGTAACGAAGCGGCAGGGAAAGCCGCGCGGCGTTTTTTATCCAGCCCGTATTTTTTAGCGCCGCATATCCGGCCGACTGCGCCGCGCTTTTCTCCAGCGCACGCAAAGCGGGCAGTACCTGTTTCTGCGCCCACAGCGGGGCGGAAACCAGCAAGAAAGAAAGTGCTAAAATCTTACGCATAAACGCTCCGTTATTTTACTATACGTCTTTAACGGCAAAACCGACAGAGCCTTTAGGCCCATTTCCCCCGGCCAAAAAGGCCTACGCGTACGTGGGACCTAGAGCACGTCGTATTCGCTCCGGGCGAACTCGCTGGCGCACGCGCGCGGACGCACCGGGGCGGCAAACGTCAGGGCCAGCGCGTCGGCGATATCCGGGCTTTTGCCGCAGCGTTCTTTGATTTTTTCCTTAGGTTCCAGGCGCATCCGGCCGGCCGCGTCAAAATCGTAGCAGACCTGGCATAAATCGGCTTTTAATTCCGGGCACTCCGGCAAAGCGCCGCCGGATTTAATCCACGCGGCCATTTCCCCCCACATTTCCGCCCTTTTGTTGGCATACTGCCCCGGATGCGAAGGCGCGCCGCCAAACGGCACTTCCGTCACGCAAAAGCCCAGCTGGCGCACGCGGTCAATCACCCCGCCGCCGCAGCCCGCGTCCACAAACACCGCGTCCGGGCGGAAGGATTCAATCTGGCGCGCCACCCGGTCGGCCAGCGCCATATTGTCCAACCGCCTAAATACCAGCGGCTCAAAGGCTTTTAATCCCTGGCGGCAGCAAATAACGCTGCGGTCGTCGCCGAAGCGGGCCGGATCCACGCCGATGGTCTTGGGCGCAAAACGCAGTTCGGCCGGGCCGTACGTGCGCGCGCAGGACGCGGACACCGCGTCAATGGGAATTAAGATATTCTCCGCGCTGGCGGTAAAATCGCACAGGTATTCCTGCCGGAAAATATGTTCCGGCGTTTCGCGCCGCAGGCGTTCCAGCTCGCCCGGGGCAATCACGCCGGACTCGTCGGCGCGGAACACCCCCACCCACCACACGCCGGGTTCTTTTTGCGCGGCTTTTTGGGCGCGGTTAAAAAGTTCAAAAAACGCGTTCTGCCCTTTGGGCGTACCCATAAACACGGCCCAGCCTTCGCGCGAGAGGAGCATAGGCCGAATGATTTCAGTAAACACGTCCGGCTTGATTTGCGCGTACTCATCCAGCACCACGCCGTCGGCGTAGGTGCCTCTTAGCGCGTCGGGGTTATCCGCGCCGCACACCCAAATCCGCGCGCCGCTGGGCAGTTTTACGCACAGTTCCGCTTCATTTACCGCGGCGCCGGGGAGCGGAGCCGAATAGCGTTTTAAATAATCCCAGGCAATCATTTTAGCCTGCTTTAAAAAGGGGGCAATATAAAAATAGCGCGGATGCGGACGGGTGTTTTGCAGCGCTTTCTTTAGCAGATGGTTGACGGCGCACACCGTTTTGCCCAGCTGGCGGTGGGTTACCAGTACGGAAAAACGGTGGGATTCCAGCTGCGGGTGGATTTGCGCCTGCGCGGGACGCGGATGATACGGGATGACGACAATCAGGTCGGACGGACGCTTCCTCATTTTCCCTCCTCCCAGCGCACGACAAGCGGCGCGGCGGAAGCGGGTTCTTCCTTGCCGTCTTTCCAGCCCAAAATATTTTTGGCGGTAAACACGGCAAACGAGGAGGAATAATTCCCCCGCAGGCTGTTTTGGATGAGGATGTTGCCCTGTAAATCGCGCGCTTTTTGGGCGGCCTGCCGGAACGCGGGATATTTCTTCTCCCACGCGTCCAGCACGCTGCAGGTGGTGCCCAGCAATTTGGCAAACGCGGCGAAGGTGGGCAGTTCGGCGGCGGTTTCCACGAGGGAAACGGAACCGTCGCGCTTCATGACTTCGGTAACGGTAAAGGGGGCAACGTCAAAGAATTTTAACAGCCGCTCGCAAAATTCAGGATGATATTTAAGCGGCGGGGTTTTAGCGGCGGACAGACGGGTTTTGGCGGGCATATACACTCCGTGGAAAGTAGGACAAACGGCACAGGCCGGGCCCGTGGGAACGGACGCGGAAAACTCGGAAAGTAAAAGGAAAGTGCGGGCGGACGCCCGGGAGATAAAAAAATTACAAACCGCCTGATTGCGTTTTGTAATTATAAATATATTATAGCATAATAAAATTTTTTTGTCAAATTAATTTTTACTCCAATCTTCTCCGATATGATAAGCAGTCCCCAAATTATATTTGGGCCAGCCCAAACTTTCCGCCAGCCGGGCCCCTTTTTCCGAATACACATAACAAAACCCCCGCGTGCCGGCCCAATGGAAATCACACGTCCAGGTATCGTATCCGGGCAGTTTAATGTTGGTGCGGATATAATGGCCGCCCTGGTCATAGAACTCCCGCGTCCCCAGCATAGCCACTTCTGTACGTCCGGCAGAACCGGCGCGCACCGAGTCCCAAATATCCAAATCGGACACCAATACGGCGTTTGCCCCGTTAGCCAGCCGGTACATCCGCAGCGCGTCCCGAAGCGCACGCGCCTGCAGCACAAATTCGGCCAGCCGCGCTTTAGCCGCCGCTTTTTGATACTGCGGCACCGCAACAGCGGCTAAAATGCCGATAATTAATACGACCACCAACAGCTCTATTAACGTAAATCCGAGGCTTTTCTGCACGGGATATATCCCCCTATTTATATAAGTTGATATCCCCAATTTAT
>NZ_CAUDSG010000040.1:0-14224 GCF_958451995.1 Candidatus Avelusimicrobium alvi | reverse complement strand
TTATCAAAAAAAAAAAACAAATCAACCCCCTTGCCGGGGGCAGGCAACCTGGCCTCAACCAGGGTTAAAGCTGGAAACGGTGCTATCAGTTAGATGGGAACAACAAAGGGGGATGAGCCCGTCTGGTAAGACCGAGCTGCCCCTCCCTTTCCCTGACGGTGCCATCCGACTAATTGAGCCACACTGTCTAAACAATGTTGCCAAGCACCGTAACAGCGAGCCCGAAAAGCCGCACCCTCCGGGCCAGCCACAGGGTCCGGGCCTTGGGGCTCTGGCCTCAACCAGGGCTAAAGCAATAAACGGTGCTATTAATTAGATGGGAACAACAAAGGGGGTATGCACCCGTCTGGTATACCGCCGCCCGCAGGGTCCGCCCCTCCCTTTCCCTGACGGTGCCATCCGACTAGTGGAGCCACACTATTTAAACAATGTTGCCAAGCACCGTAACAGCGAGCCTGAAAAGCCGCACCCTCCGGGCCAGCCGCAGGGTCCGCCAGCACCCCGATAAAATAAACATCCCCCGGCGTAGCCGGGGGTTTTTCTCAATACGGGCGCAGCCCTCTCTCTACTAGCTACTACTTGAAGTAGTTTCAACAACCTGTCATTTGCGTTTATTCTCTCTCTTATTTTGTCATCCCCGAGTGTTTTTGTCGGGGATCTGTCGTTATTAAAATGGAGCAGATTCCCGACTACTACCTTCGGGAATGACTCTTTTTTTCATTTATACCTGTCTGACAAAATTCTCTTTCTTCTTGCTCTTATATTCTCGTACTAAAACTACCTTACTCAACGGTGTAACCTTTACTGAACCCCCAGCCTAGCTGGGGGTTTTCAACAGATACAAAAACCCCGGGGCTAATTAGCCCCGGGGTTCTTTTTATACGCTTAAAAACTCTATTTGTCTTCTTCTTTCTTAAACAGCTCTCGCATAAACTCTTCCACCAGCGTTTTGGACCCCAGTCCCACGCCGATGGCAAACGCCAGCCCCAAAGAAGCCAGCACGATAATCACCACATTGTTCACGAGCTGGTTGGCAAAGCCCAGGTTTTCCACCGCCACCAGCGCACAGAAGAACACGATAAAAATGTTCACCGCTTTGGAAATAAAAAACCCGCCTTTTAAATTATTGGCTTTGGCGGAATTATCAATAATGTTGCCCATCAGTTTGCCAAACAGCAAGCCCGCAAACAGAATCAGCACGGAGACGAACAGCGTCGGGATAAATTCCAAAAACTGCGTAAACAGGTTGCGGATAATCGCCAGGTGAAGCACGTCCGCCGCCAGCACAATGGCGTAGAAAATAACCGCCCAGGCCAGCACAAAAGAAATGATGTACGTCGGCGATTTGCCCAAACCAAAGCGCACGCACAGCTCGTTGATGCCGAGCTTGGAAGTTTTGTCGTCAAACGAAATTTTGTTGAGGATTTTTTTAACGTACGAACCCACAAAGCGGGAAAGATACAACCCTACCACCAGAATCAGCACTGCGGCCACCAGAGCCACCAGCACTTTTAAGCTGCTCTGCCCCACCTGCAAGAGATGGGTGCTTACCTGCTCGGAAATAGCTTCCAAATCCATAAATATCCTCCTTTTTTTTAATTGTAGCAAATATTATTTGTAAAATAAGTATATAACTATGACGGCGCAAACTCAAATCCAGTATTTAAAAGGAATCGGTCCCGCCAAGGCGAAACTGTTTGAACGCCTGGAGATAATGACCGTGGAAGATTTGTTGCATTATTATCCCCGCACGTATCAGGACCGCCGCCTGGGCGCACCGCCCAACGAATATAATTCGGACGCGCTAGTAGTCTTTAAAGGCCGGGTGCTGCGCACGCAGGAAATCCCGGCGCGCAGCGTGCTGATTTTCAAAGCGTTTCTGGAAAACGAAAAGGGCGCGCAGATTGAATGCACCTGGTTTAAAAAACGGATGTACCGCGGGTTTCGCTTTGACCCTTTCGGCACGCTTAAAAAAGATTTTAAAATGAATAAGGAAGTGTGGATTATCGGCAAGCGGGAAAATAAAAACAATTTCTTTTCCGCCAAGGTGACGGTGGACGAATACTATCCCGCCGAAGACGTGCTGACTAAACTCCACGCCGGCCGTTTAACGCCCGTTTACGGGCTGACCGAAGGGCTAAACAACAAGCAGTTCAGACAATTTGTCTACGAAGCCCTGCAAACCGAATCGCTCGCGAGAGAGCCCGAAATCCTGCCGCCGGATTTACTTTCCAAACGCAAACTTTTAAGCGCGCCGCAGGCGTTAAAGGCCATACACTTCCCCAACTCCGCGGCCGAGCTGGAAAGCGCGCGCACGCGCCTGGCGTACGAGGAATTTTTGCTGTTGGCCACGGCGTGGGGCATCAAACGCACGCAAACAAAAATTTTAGCCAAAGATTACGCCTACGAAATAAAAAAAACACTGCTTACGCCCTTTAGAGAGCAGCTGGGGTTTGAGTTTACAAACAGTCAGAAAAAAGTAATCAACGAGATTTTCAAAGATTTATGTTCCCCCCGCCCGATGAACCGCCTCTTGCAGGGGGATGTGGGCTCCGGCAAAACCGTCGTCGCGCTGTGCGCGATGCTGCTGGCGGTGGAAAACGGCTACCAGGCCGCGCTGATGGCCCCGACGGAAATCCTGGCCGAACAGCATTTTTTAACGTTTAAGCGCATTTTAAAAGGGCTGGACGTAAACGTTGCCGTGTTAACTTCCAGCACCAAGGCCGCGGCCAAAAAGAAAATTTTAAAAGAACTCGCCGAAGGGAAATTAAACCTGCTGGTGGGCACCCATTCGGTGATTCAGGACGACGTAAAATTCCACAACCTGCGCCTGGCGGTGATTGACGAACAGCACCGCTTCGGCGTCAAACAGCGCAGCCGCCTGAAAGAAAAAACAGCCAAGTTGGACCTGCTGACCATGACCGCCACGCCCATCCCGCGCACGCTGGCGCTGGCGTTTTACGGGGATTTGGAAGTATCCACTTTAAGCGAACTGCCCCCCGGCCGCCAGCCCATTCAAACCGAAACGGCCACCTCCAAGCTGGCTTACGGCCGCGTGCGCGAGGAAGTACAAAAAGGACGGCAGGCGTATATCGTTTTCCCGCTGATTGAAGAGAGCGAAAAAATTTCCGCCAAAGCCGTTACCGAAGAATTTGAAAAATTAAAAAAGGTGTTTCCGGAGTTCCGCCTTTCCATCCTGCACGGCCAGATGAGCCAAAGCGAAAAGGAAACCGTCATGGCCGATTTTGCCGCACACAAGACCGACATCCTCGTAGCCACCCCGGTGATTGAAGTGGGTATTGACGTAAAAAACGCCACCGTGATGGTGATTGAAAACGCCGAGCGCTTTGGCCTGGCCAGCCTGCACCAGCTGCGCGGGCGCGTGGGACGCGGCGAGCACGAAAGCTATTGTATATTAGTGCCCCAGCACGCCGGAAGCGTGGCCAAAGAGCGCGTGGACATTATTTGCGCCACGCGGGACGGCTTTAAAATCGGCGAGCGCGATATGCAGCTGCGCGGGCCGGGTGAAATTTTAGGCACGCGCCAGAGCGGGGAACTGGAATTTAAAGCCGGCGATATTTTTAAAGACCGGGACATTTTATACTGGGCCATTGAAGACCGCGACGGGCTCCTGTCCAAAGACCCCGGCCTTACCGCCCCGGAGCATTTTCTATTCCGCCAAAAACTCACGGAGCTCTACCAAAAGAACTGGCACTTGATTGACCTGAGCTAATCATTTTTGCGCCATGCCGCTTTGGTGCCGCGGTCTTGTACCCGCCCGACAAAATACTTCAAATACCGATTTATAAAAAACCCCGGGTGTGAGCCGGGGGTTAAATTAGCACTTTCCTACATTCGGTAGCCGGAACCTTCCTTCGTGGATTTTCCGCTCAATTTTTTACACCAGTTTTCGCCTTCTGCGTTGTCATAGCCGCAAAATATGGCGCCGGGTTCTGTTTTATATGACTGGAAATAATAGGGTTTTCCGCTCCGGCGGCATAGCGAAATGATAGCCGGGTTGCCGATAGCCTGCGAACGGCAGGTAAAATTTTTATTTCTTTTGGATTCAATACTTCCTTCCACCACGTCCAGCCCGGGGTAGTCTAAATCCAAATCCAAAATATTGGTGCTGTAATAGCCATTTGCCAGCTGAAAAGCGATATTCGCCTGCGCAATACTGCGCGCCAGCGTAACGCCTTCCGCCGCGCGGGATTTTTCCACCGCGCGTTCATACTGCGGCAGCGCGACTGCGGCCAATATACCGATAATTAAAACGACCACCAACAGCTCTATAAGCGTAAATCCGGCGTTTTTCGGGCCGGGAGATGATTTTTGATAAATTTTGTTCATATGCAAAATTTATCAAAAAAAAAACAAATCAAGGCCCCCTTCCAGGGGATGGTTTTCTATGCGGATACATCCGACTAATTGAGCCATACCGTTTAAGCCATGTTGCCAAGCAACCGTACAAAAGAACAAAAAGACTGCCGGCCAGTGCTCCTGAAATCCAGTTTTACGCGGCGCGTTTTACAACTCGCTACCGCTCAAACAAATAAAACGCTTCTGCCGCGTAAAACGGATTTTATAGACGGGCTAAAAGCCGGCGCCGTTGGCAAAATGCAGGAGCGTTACACCCTTTTAAGACGCCTTGCGCGCGGCTTGCCGCTGTTTTTGCGCGGCTTTCTTTTTGGCCTGCTCGGCTTGATAAGCTTTCGTCTTTTCGCAGGAGATCATTATTTGGCGGGGCGTCTGTCCGTAGGAATTGACTGCGTCGGGATTGGCTCCGTTAGCCACCAGATACTTGTAAATGCGCGCATTACATTTTTTAGCCGCCACGTGCAAAGGCGTGTTGCGGTCGCTGCTGGTCAGAGACGTATCGTCCTCGCGCGAACGGGGCGTATTAATCAGCTGTTTGGGCAGGCCGGGGTCTTCTTCGGCGGCCAGACGGAAGAGGAGCTTAATCATGGGCTCGTCCTCGTTGTTCACGGCGATGTGCATGGCGTTGCCGGAGGCCCCGCTGTCGGTTAAGCGGGAAAAATAGTCCGCCAGTAAATAAGCCATATCCAAATCTTTGGCTTCCACCGCTCTCAAAAACGGCGTCATGCCGCGCTTGTCCGTAGCGAACACGAGGGTTTTATTTTTGGAAACCAGTCTTTTAACTTCCGTGCGGTTTCCGCTGCGCACCGCCGCAAAAATTTCTTCATTCGGGCCGGCCCAGCACAAGGCGGGGGCGAAGAGGCCCAATACGGCTAAAAAAGTAAATGTTTTCATCTTTCTAGTGTAGTCAATTTATCCGGCTTTGACAAGGGCGTTTCCGCCGGCCGCAACGGCGTAAAAAACGAAGCGCAAAGATAATTCTTTGCGCTTCGTCCATAAAACCATGCCAAAAGCCGGGCTTTATTTTTTATCGGCTTCCAGACGCGGAAACAGCGGCGGGTATTTTTCAATTTTACCCGGCAGCAGCCGCTTTTGCATTTCTTTGGCCACGGTGGGCATAAACGGCTCCAGCCATACGGCCACTTTGCGCAGGCACGCCGCCAGCTCCAGCAAAACCGCTTTGGCGGCTTCGGGGTCCGTCTTGGTGAGTTCCCACGGCTTTTTCTCGTCCACCAGTTTGTTTAAATCGCTGGCAAAGCCGTAAATGTTTTCAAGCACTTTATCAAAGGCCAGCTCATCATAGGCTTTATCAATGGCCGCTTCCACGTCCGCCGATTTGGCCAGCAGTTTATAATCGCCTTCAATCGTTTCCGGCAGTTCGCCCATATTCTTGGCGGCCATATTCAGCGTGCGCGAAAGCAGGTTGCCGATGTTGTTGGCCAGGTCCGAATTATAACGGTTTTTAAAGCTTTCCATAGAAAAATCCCCGTCCTGGCCGAAGGGCACTTCGCGGAACAGGAACGCGCGGAGCGGGTCCACCCCGTACTGGGCGGCCACTTTGGCCGGGTCTATGATGTTGCCCAGCGATTTGGACATTTTCTCCCCTTCCACCGTCCACCACCCGTGGGCGAACACTTTTTTGGGAAGCGGCAGGCCCAAGGCCATCAGCACCGCCGGCCAGATGACCGTGTGAAAACGGAAAATTTCTTTGCCGACCATATGCAAATCGGCGGGCCACAAATCTTCAAATTTATCCGCCTTGATTTGCTTTAACTGCGCTTCGTGCTCGGCCTTGTCTTCGCACAGCAGCGTGCCCAGGCCGGCGGCGGAAACGTAGTTAATCAGCGCGTCAAACCATACGTAAATGGTGTGCTGGGGGTTGCTCGGCACCGGGATGCCCCACGCCACTTTCGTGCGCGTAACGGACAGGTCCTGAAGGCCGCTTTTGACAAAATTGACGATTTCGCTCGCGCGGATTTTGGGGCTTAAAAATTCCGGGTGTTCTTCGTAGTATTTTAAAAGCGGTTTTTCGTAGCGGGACAGTTTGAAGAAATACGTTTCTTCGTGCACTTCGCTCAGCGGGCGTTTATGCACGGGGCACAGGCCGCCTTCCAGTATTTCGCTGTCGTTATAATACTGCTCGCAGGACAGGCAGTATTTGCCGGAGTAGGAGCCCAGGTAAATGTCGCCGCTTTTTAAGAGTTTTTCAAAAATAGCCTGCACGACGTGTTCGTGCTTGGCGTCGGTGGTGCGGATGAAATCGTCGTAGGAAATGTTCAGCGTTTTCCAGAGTTCTTTATATTTGGCGGCCACGTCGTCGGTCCACTGTTTGGGGGTTACGCCCGCGGCGGCGGCGGATTTTTCAATGTTTGCGCCGTGCTCGTCCGTACCGGTTAAAAAGCGCACGTCAAAGCCCTTCTGGCGTTTGTAGCGGGCCAGCACGTCCTGGGCGATGGTGGTGTACGCGTGGCCGATGTGGGGCACCGAGTTCACGTAATAAATAGGGGTGGTGATATAAAATTTTTTCGTCATAAGTTCTCCATTAAAAAATCCGCAAGTCCAGTCCGTCCAGACTCATCAGCGCGGTCTCCAATACAAGCGCGGGCGATACATTGCGCCCGATGCTGCGTTTATAGCTTTCAAAACGTTTCAGCGCCGTCTGAAAAGCGCGCTGTTTGGCTTCATCCGGGGCCGAGGTCCACGCGCGGTGCAGCGCCATGATTAATACGTCCAGCACGGCCTGCGCTTCCTGGCGCGCCGTAACGAGCGTGCGGGAAAGCCCGGCCGCCACGGATACGGGGCCCTGCGGCGTGCCAAACCCGCCGGACTGCAAAAGTTCCAGCGCCTGCGCGGCTTTTAACGCGCCCGAAACCGAGCCCGCGCTGTAGCGCGCGCAGAGGTCGGCGTCCGGCACGTCCGCGCCGGTGTCAGCCAGCACCTGCTTTACGTTCTCCTGCGACAGCGGCGCAAACGCCAGCGGCTGACAGCGCGAAAGAATGGTGCGCAGCATGGCGGAGCGTTTGTTGGTGATTAAAATCCAAAGCGTCCGCGCCGGAGGTTCTTCTATAAATTTTAACAGCGCGTTGGCCGCCGCGCCCTGCATGGTTTGGGCCGCGTCCACAATCAGCACCTTCCAGCCGCCGCCCACCGCTTTCTGCTGGGATTTGGCCGTTACGTCGCGGATGGTGTCCACGCCGATATGCTGCTGCTTGGCGACTTCTTTTTCCAGCTCTTCTTCGTAGCCTTTGCTGCTGAAATCTTTTTTTACTTCCAGCCGCGCCTGATACAAAAAATCCACAAACGTTACATCCGGGTGCGTGCCTTTGGCCACCGCCTGACACGCGGCGCATACGCCGCACGCGTCCCCCGTCTGCCGCGCGGCCGGATCCTGGCAGTTAAGCGCTTTGGCAAATTCCCGCGCCGCCAGCCCCTTGCCTACGCCGTCCGGCCCGTAAAACAAGAGCGCGCCCGGAACCTTTTGGCTCCGGACCAGCTTTTGCAAATACGAGGAGGCTTTTTCCTGCCCCAGGATATCGGAAAACGGCATCAGTCGGTAATATCGTGCTCCCGCAGAAGCTGTAAGACGCGCGCCTGAATATCGCTGATGTTTTTATCCGCGTCTATTAAATAGGCGTTGGGCGTACGTTCAATCATTTCCAAATAGCCTTTGCGCATTTTTTGGCGGAAGGCCAGGTCTTCCTGCTCCAGCCGGTCCGAAAACAGGTATTCGCCGCGTTCGGTAAAATACTTATCCGACATTAAAAACACCAGCGTCAAATCCGGCTTTGTTTCCAGCGTGGCGATTTTGTTAAGCGTATCAATAATGCCCAAATCAATGCCGCGGCCATACCCCTGGTAAGCGCAGGTGGACATGGTGTAACGCTCGCAGATGACGGTTTTGCCTTCCGCCAGCGCGGGCAGGATTTTTTCCTGCGTGTGCTGGGCGCGGGAGGCTTCATACAAAAGCAGCTCGGCCATCGGCCGCACGTCCAGCCCCGGCTCCAGCACGATTTGGCGGATGCGTTCCGCCGTGGGCGTGCCGCCCGGCTCGCGCGTAAGAATCACGTCTTTTCCGCGCGCGACCAGCTGGTTGTAAAGCATTTTGGCCTGGGTGGATTTGCCGCAGCGGTCCGGTCCTTCCAAAACGATAAATTTTCCTTTCATAGTCAGTCCTGGGGCCCGCCGTCAGGCAATCCCTTCCTGCGAAGTGATTACTTCCATTTCGGGGCGTTTGCCCGCGGTCCAGGCGGAGGCTTCCACCTGTTCCAAAATGGGGGCCAGTTTGCCCTGGGCGGTTAAGATAAAATCAATAATTTCGCGGAAAGCGCCGTCTCCGCCCGTGCGGCGGGTGATAAAATGCGCGCGGTCTTTCACGCAGTCCAGCGCGTTGGGCACGGTGGCGGCGAAGCCGACTTCGTTTAAAAGCGGGATATCCGTGATATCGTCGCCGATATAGGCCACTTCTTCGGCGGAGATGTTTTCTTTTTCCAGGATATCGTTCAGCGGGCCGATTTTGGTCAAAAACCCCTGGTACATATATTTAAAACCCAGGTTTTTGGCGCGCGCCACGGTGGTGGGGTGGCGGCGGCCCGTGATGATGCCGCACACAATCCCCGCGCTGTGGCAGAGAAGGACGGCAATGCCGTCCTGCGTGTTAAAGGATTTAAATTCGTCTATTTTACCGTCGCCGCGCACGAAAAAGTTTACTTTTCCGTCGGTTAAAATACCATCCACGTCGGTCAAAATGGCCTTGATTTTTTGGGCCCGTTTAATCGCTTGTTCCATATATAAGGTATTATACCAAATATCCCCCTGCGGGGGCTCAGCCGGGCGGGAGCTCCCCCGCGCCGTTTTTGCACGGCGCCGGTTCCCGTAAAACACGCGGGCCCCGCAAATCCGCCGGGGCCCGTATGCAATTGAAAAAGACCGTTTTAATTTAACCAATAGCGTTTACAGCTCGGGCAGTGGTTTCCGCCCGCCGTTCCGTCCAGGGTGCCGGGCTGGTCGGCGCAGAGTTTTTGCATCCGCTCGCTGGATGCGCCCGCGCGGCATTCGCGCCGGCCGGAATTAGCGTCGGCATAATCCAGCCACGCCACATAGGCCACGTAATTGCCGGCGGCGGAAAAAGTGTTGGAGTCAAAATTCATCATTCCCACAATGTTCTGGGAAGACCCGTCCATATAATCAATAAAAAATTTGCCGCAGTTGGCTACCGTTTTGTCTCCGGTAAGAGTACAGTTGGAGGGGAGCTCAATATCCAAATTTTCAAGCGTAGCGGGGTAGGAGCCCGTCATCATCCGGGAAAGTTCCACCGCGTCTTTAATGGATTTGACGATTACCTGCAGCTGCGTATAACGGCTTGAATCCACCGCCGACTGGTACCACGGCACCGCCACCGACGCCAAAATACCGATAATCAGCACCACCACCAGCAGTTCAATCAAAGTAAATCCTCGTTTATTCATAAGGGGTTTCCTCGCTTTGTTCACTCTAGCAAAAAAAGCGCGCACGCACAAGATTTTTCCGAATAAAAAGTACGGGCCCGCGTGGGGCTTGTTATTTTTATATAATGGAAGTAATCGCTTTAAAGGGGTTAAATAAGATGGCAAAAAGATTTACCGAAAATGCGCAGAAAATTATTCTCATCGCGCAGGAAGAGGCCAAACGCCTCAATCACGACTATGTAGGAACCGAACATATTTTGCTGGGGCTGAGCGCCATAGAAGGCACCGTGTCAAACAAAATACTCACCGGGCTGGGGGTTACTTTTCGCAAAGTGCGCCTGGAAATTGAAAAAATGGTGGGCATCGGGGACACGATTATGCTCCTGGGCGAAATTCCGTTTACGCCCCGCGCCAAAAAAGTGCTGGAGTTTTCGGTGGAAGAATCCCAGATGCTGGGCACGGAACACATCGGCACGGAACATATTTTGCTGGGGCTGATACGCGAGGAAGAAGGCATGGCCGGCCGGATTTTGGAAAACCTCGGCCTAAACCTGGATACCGTGCGCGACACGGTGCTCAACTTCATCGGCGACGCCGAACCCGGCGACCTGACCGAAGATTTAACCGACCTGCCCCAGGAAATCAATTTAAATTCCGTCCCCAAACGCGAACGCGAAAACCTGGACAAGAAAAAAAGCAAAACGCCGACGCTGGACGAATACACGCGCGATTTAACCAAACTGGCGGCCAAAAACCAGCTGGACCCGGTCATCGGCCGCGAAGAAGAAATTGAACGCCTGGTGCAAATCCTGGCGCGCCGCACCAAAAACAACCCGGTGCTCATCGGCGAGCCGGGCGTAGGCAAGACGGCCATCGTGGAAGGCCTTGCGCAGAAAATCGCGCGCGGCGAAATTTCCGACGTGCTGTGCAATAAACGCCTTCTGGCGCTGGACCTGGCTTCCGTCATCGCGGGCACCAAATACCGCGGCGAATTTGAACAGCGTTTAAAAAACATCATTGACGAAATGGCCGCCGCCAAAGACGCCATCATCTTTATTGACGAACTGCACACCATCATCGGCGCGGGCGCGGCGGAAGGGTCCATTGACGCTTCCAATATGTTAAAGCCCGCCCTGGCGCGCGGCGAAGTGCAGTGCATCGGCGCCACCACCTTTGACGAGTACCGCAAATACATTGAGGCCGACACCGCGCTGGAACGCCGCTTCCAGCCCGTCGTGGCCGACCCGCCGGACGTGGAAGAAACCGTCACCATTCTGCAAGGCATCCGCGCCAAATACGAACAGCACCACCGCGTCCGCTATACCGACGGCGCCATCCGCGCCGCCGCCGCCATCGCGGACCGCTATATCACCGACCGCGCCATGCCGGACAAAGCCATTGACCTCTTTGACGAAGCCGGTGCCCGCGCCCGCCTGAAAAACGCGGTGCTGCCGCCTGAAATCAAAGCAAAGCAGGTGGAATACAACCAGGCCGTGCAGGAAAAAGACGAAGCCCTCGCCAAAAAAGAATTTGAAAAAGCCGCCGCCGCCAAAGACACCGAAGAACGCCTCAAAGCGTATGTGGACCACTTAAAACAGCAGTGGCAGAGCGAACGCGGCAAAGAAACCCCGGAAGTAACGGAAGAGGACATCGCCCTCGTGGCTTCCAAATGGACGGGCATCCCGGTTACGCGCCTGACGCAAAGCGAAACCGACAAAATCCTGCATATGGAAGAACACCTGCACGAACGCATCATCGGCCAGGAAGACGCGGTGAAAGCCGTTTCGCAGGCCATCCGCAGAAACCGCACCGGCCTGGGCAACCCGCACCGTCCGATAGGCGGATTTCTGTTCCTGGGCCCCACGGGCGTAGGCAAGACGGAGCTGGCCAAAAGCCTGGCCATGTTCCTGTTCGGGGACGAAGAAGCCATGATTCGGCTGGATATGTCCGAATATATGGAAAAATTCGCGGTTTCGCGCCTGATTGGCGCGCCGCCCGGCTATGTGGGTTACGAAGAAGGCGGCCAGCTGACCGAAGCCGTACGCCGCCGCCCTTACAGCGTGGTGGTGTTGGACGAATTGGAAAAAGCCCATCCGGACATTTACAACATCCTCCTGCAGGTACTGGACGAAGGCTCCCTGTCGGACAATTTGGGCCACAAAGTAAGCTTTAAAAACTGTGTCGTGATTATGACTTCCAACGTCGGCGCGCGCGAAATCACCAACAAAGGCTCCGCGCTCGGCTTCGCCGCGCAGCAAAGCGAAGAACAGCAATACCGGGATATGCGCCAAAACGTTATGGAAGAAGTCAAAAAAACCTTCAACCCGGAGTTTATCAACCGCATTGACGAAATTGTGGTGTTCCACTCGTTGTCCAAAGACAACATCGGCCAAATTTTGGATCTGGCGTTAAAAGAAGTGGACGAAAAACTGGAAGACAAAGAACTGTCTTTAAAACTCACGGATGCGGCCAAAGAGTTTTTGGTGGAAAAAGGCTTTGACGTTAAATTTGGGGCGCGCCCGCTTTTGCGCGCGCTGCAGCGCGAACTGGAAGACCCGCTGGCCGAGAATATCCTGGTCAACCGCTATCCCGCGCACACCCAAATTATTGTAGACTTAGATAAAGACGCCGGAAAACTTACCTTTACCGGCGCGGCGGTGCAGGAAAAGGACGCCGTTGCGATTTAACCACATCGGGAGGACTTACAACATATGGACGCAAACAAACAAAAAGCGCTTGATTTGGCCCTGGGCCAGATTGAGAAAGCTTTCGGAAAAGAAGCGATTTGCAAATTAGGCGGCGGGGGCGTAAAAAACGTGGAAGCCATTTCCACGGGCGCGCTGTCTTTGGACTTGGCGCTGGGCGTGGGCGGGCTGCCGCGCGGGCGCATTATTGAAATTTACGGGCCGGAAGCCGGCGGTAAAACCACGCTGTCTTTACACGTGGCCGCGCAGGCGCAGAAAAACGGCGGAACCGTGGCGTTTATTGACGCGGAACACGCGCTGGACCCGGTATACGCCGCCAACCTGGGCGTAAATGTGGACGAACTGCTGGTTTCCCAGCCGGACTCCGGCGAACAGGCCCTGGAAATCGCCGAGAAGCTGGTGCGCTCGGGCGCGATTGACCTGATTATAATTGACTCCGTGGCCGCTCTGGTGCCGCGGGCTGAAATTGAAGGCGAAATGGGCGACGCGCACGTGGGCCTTCAGGCCAGGCTGATGAGCCAGGCGTTAAGAAAGCTGACCAGCATTTTAAACAAAACCAAAACCAGCATTATTTTTATCAACCAGCTGCGCCAGAAAATCGGCGTCATGTTCGGCAACCCGGAAACCACCCCCGGCGGCCTGGCGCTTAAATTTTACGCGTCCGTCCGCATTGACGTGCGCCGCATTGAAAACCTCAAAAAAGGCGACGAAATCATCGGTACCCGCGTACGCGCCAAAGTAACCAAAAACAAAGTGGCTCCGCCGTACCGCCAGGCCGAATTTACGATGATTCTGGGCCACGGCATTTCCCGCGAGGCCTGCATCATTGATAAAGGCGTGGAAGCCGGATTTATTGAAAAAAGCGGAAGCTGGTTTATCTACGGGGACGAAAAACTGGGCCAAGGGGCCGACAATGCCCGCCAGTACTTAAAAGACAACCCGGAACTGGCCGCCGAAATTGAAGACAAGCTTTACGTCAAATATCTCGGCCACCACTACAACGGCAAAAAAGCGGACGCCGCCGAAACCGCGCCCGAAGCCAAAGCCGAAAAGAAAACGGCCAAAAAATAAGTTTTATCCGACAAAAACGCCTCCCGGCCGGGAGGCGTTTTTTATTTCCGTCAAAATTACGGCAGCTCGTAACGCTGCCAGGCGGCGCGCAACTCGCCCAGCGTTCCCTGTTCAAGCCCCTGGCAAAATTCGTCATTTTTGCTGGTGGCGGTCCCGTTGCGCGACTCCATACATACTAATTTATCCTCTTTATGGGGAGTCCAGCCAAACCCGTTACACTTAAATTTGCCCGAAGTCCACACGGCAGAAATACCGCCGCTGACAGCCGATGTATTGTTCAGCACCACATAAAAATCTTTGCCCTGCCGGATGGAGTCCGGTCCGGTGGTGATTAACTGGCAGGTATTACCGATGCCGGCGGATACGGCGGGTGCGTCCAGCGGTAAATCTATATCCAACTCTCCGAAACTGCTGGCATAAGTGCCGTTAGCCATCAAATACGCTTTTTGCGCCTGCACCACCGAACGAACGGCCGTTTTTAACTGCGTATTGCGGGATTTCCATACCGCTTTTTCGTACTGCGGCACCGCAATCGCCGCTAAAATACCGATAATTAAAACCACCACCAACAGCTCTATAAGCGTAAATCCGAGGCTTTTTTGCACGGGATATATCCCCCTATTTATA
>NZ_CAUDSG010000039.1:0-14519 GCF_958451995.1 Candidatus Avelusimicrobium alvi | reverse complement strand
CTCCTTCCATCCTGATGGGAATGGCCTAAATATCCCCGGAGAAAAGAGTTTAAGCAAGGCATACGAGGGGATACGACCCAATAGGGCTTCTCCCAATTTATCAAAAAAAAAAAACGCGTCAAGGCCCCTTTCAGGGGGTGGCTTTCTATGCGGAACCATCCAACTAATGGAGCCACACTGTTTAAACAATGTTGCCAAGCACCGTAACAGCGAGCCCAATACGCCGCCCGCAGGGTTCCGCCTTGAGGCGTTTTATAAACACGGCTAAGACCTGCATAAAACGACAAAACGGATACGACACCGGGCCGGGCAAAATCCGCGCCTCTGCGGCGTAAAAATATCCCGGCCCCGTGTTAAGGGGCCGGGATATAAATGCGTCCGTAAGACTTATCTAGTCCGTCAGTTCGTCCATTTCAGGCGAAGCCAAATCCTCCATTACCCCCATGGGGGAACCCGGAGGCACGCCCGGACCGCCGTCCATCATCGGGCCGCCTTTGGGGCCGGAACCCATCTTGTGCGGACGGGGAGCCATGTCGGGCTCAAACAGTACGTCCAGGTCGCCTTCGTCGGCAATCAGCGCGTCGGTCTTTGCGTCCACCCACGCCTTTTTGGCTTCGGCGGAGCTTTGTTTATCAAGCCCCTGTTTCATGCGTTCCAAACGCATTTTAAATTTGCCGAGCTGTTCTTCTTTGAATTTAATCTGCTCATCGCGGATGGAAGCCACTACGGCCGCAATTTCGGCTTTTTTGGCGTCTTTCTTTTTACCGGGTTTGAGCTTGTTATATTCGGCCACTAATTTTTCCACTTTTTCTTCGGTGGCTCTCATTTTGGCCTTGTGCGCCTTGCGGGCTTTTTTAAATTCTTCCGCACGGGCGTCTTTGTTCATTTTCTGCTTGCCGGGCGTCGCAGCGGCGGCTTTGCCGTCTTTACGCATCGGGCAGTTGTCGCCTTTGCAGTCGCGCGGGCCTTCGGCAAAAGCCGGAGCGCACAACAAAGCAAGAAGCGAAGCAATCATCAGTTTTTTCATATCCCCTCCAAGTTTTAGAATTCCTGTTCAAACGCGTCCAAATCGTCCGCGAAAGCCAGGTACTCTTCGTCCAAATTTTCGCTCATATACGCAATTACTTCTTTTGCGTCCAGAACGGTTTTGTCCGGATGCAGGCCCGCCAGGACGACAAAAATGCCTAACCCCAACAGAGCGGTGCCTGCCAATGCCGGTTTCCAGCCGGCAAAAAACGATTTGCGGCGCGTGGTTTTGGCAAACAATTCTTCCACCACCGTTACGGGAGCCGCCGGCGCGGCCAGCGCTTCGTCCGTGCGGCGGATAAAAGCCAGCTCCGCCCGGCACGAAGGACAGCCGTCCAAATGCTTCTCAAACCCGGCCTTCCGCTCGCCGCTAAGTTCATCGGATGCGTACAGCATCAAATCCTCGCAATACTTCATAGAATTACCTCTCGCGCGGCTTCTTCCTGCGCCGCCAAAATCCGCTGCATTTTTTTCACCGCCCGGTGGCAGTCCGCCAGCACGGTGCCCAGAGGGCGGTTTAACAATTCCGCTATTTCTTTAAAAGACAAATACTGGCGCAAGTAAATCATTTCGCGCTGGCGCTGCGGCAGTTCCAAAGCCGCGCGGCGTATTTCTTCTTCCGTTTCGCGCCCGGCCAATCCCTCCAGCGGGGAGGCTTCGCCGTCCGGCAGCGTGTCGTGTAAAAAAGCGTTGCCTTCTTCATCCGTCTGGTCAAGCGAAGAGAGTTTGTCCCGGTCTCTGAAAAAATTTAGCACCCGGTTGCGCGCCGTTAAAAACAGCCACGATTTAAACTTTCCCCGGGGTTCATATTTATCCGCGTGCTTAAACAGCGAGATAAACACTTCCTGAAACAAATCTCCGGCGGCGCCTTCATCCTGCACCATCGTCATAATATATTGGTACAGAGAGTTCTTGTAGCGGTACACAAGCTCTTCAAAGGCTTCGCCCGAACCGGATTTAAAGAGCAGGACGAGTTCGTCGTCCGTTCTTCCGTTCAATTTTGGATCCATATTCTTATAACCCCAT
This sequence comes from Candidatus Avelusimicrobium alvi, assembly GCF_958451995.1. NCBI lineage: Bacteria > Pseudomonadati > Elusimicrobiota > Elusimicrobia > Elusimicrobiales > Elusimicrobiaceae > Candidatus Avelusimicrobium > Candidatus Avelusimicrobium alvi. Next base: position 12,467 of record NZ_CAUDSG010000039.1, on the reverse strand, counting down.
TTCATCCTTTTTTATTGCAGGGCTCTTCCCGCCCCGCTTCTTTATATACAGCGTCCCCGGGCGGTGAAAGTGCATTATGTTCGCACCCGGCCGCCGCGCGTATAAAAACGATTCCCTTTTATACTGTACCAAACCAACGGGCAATCGGCGCGGGAAAAAAAGGATTATAAAAAATATAAAAAGTTTTTACATCCCGTTTAAAAAACTGGTATAATAAATGAGTAATATTTTTACGGGCGCATTCATATATTCAAACGCCCGACGAGAAAACAATGAAATACAACGCTTGCTGGTCCAAACATAACATTGAACGTTCCGTGCTAAACACTATTTTTAGCATGCCGATGTTTGTTATGTATAAGGGACCGGGGAGTGTTTGTATATAATTGTAATGTAGAAGATTTATTTTTATTATACAAACCCGCCCTTTAGAAATGAAAGGGCGGGTTTTTTATGGCTGTTGAGACAGAGGAAAAGGAAAGAGAATGAGAAAAGTAATCGCGTCGTTGGTAAGTGTCAGTTTAATAGTGCTCAGCGCAGCACCGGCTCCCGCCCAGGTACCGCAGAAAATTGTACGCGGGGTAAAAGCCATTACAAGGTCCGGCGTGCAAAAGACCGTTGCGCCGCACCTCGCCTTACCTTCGGCCGCCCGCGGGTTTATCGCTCCCGCCGGGGCCGCCAGCGGCGTTTTACGCCAGGGCGTTTCCGTTCAGCCGGACTTGTCGGCCTCCGTTTCCGCGGCGCTGCCCCAGGAAAACCTGCAAGACCTGCGCATTGGCGTAGAAACCGTTGCCGTAAAAGCGGTGATGGGGGAACAGCTTACTTACGCGCAAATCCGCGAACGGGCTGCCCGGGGCAACACCCGCCATCTGGCCGCGCGCATTCTTTCTTACCCCAATGAAAGCGTCCGCAAAGGGATGCTTCGCAATGAATTTGTCCAAGCCGCGCTGGCGGGCAACGCTTCCGCCGGCCAAATCAGCCGCGCCGCCGAATTTTGGCGCACAGACCTGGCGTCTGCGCTGGAAGCTTTTTCCACTCTGCCCGAGGGGGATTTAAACGCCCTCTTTAACGCCTATGCAAAAGGAGACGCCGCCGCGGCCTGCGCCAGCGAAGCGCTGGCCGACGCGGCCGCCCTGGGCCTGTTCGGCGCGGAAAAAGACGCCGAGCTGCTGCTTGCCTTCTACCGCAAAGCCGCCGCTACGCCGCTTGAACCGCTGGCCGCCGCCACCGCCGCAAGAGCCTTGCTGCGCCTGGGCGCGGCAGAGGAACTTTCCGCGCTGGCCGAAGAAGCCGCGCCTCAGCCCGAACTGTGGAACGGTATTTTGGCCTATGCCCAAACGCACGGCATCGCGCTGCAGCTCCCCGCGCAAAGCGGCGCATCCGCCCCGGCAGCGGCTTTCCGCCCCGCGCTTGAAAAATTCGGCAAAGTCAATGTCTTGGCCGCCGACCCGTCCGCCGAAGCCACCCGCTTATATATGAATTTGGGCCGCACCGCGCCGGCCGTCCGGCCTGCCACTGCGCAGAAAAACACGCCGGAGCCGGCAATCTCCGTGCCCGAACTGCCCGCCCTTAATCTGGCTGACCCGGCCGCGCTTCAAGCCGGCGCGCTTGACGTTCCCGCGGGGGAAAGCGTTTCCGGCGCAGACGCGTCCGGCCAAGCGCAAACTCTTACGGCGCTTCAGCAGGCCGCCCGCCGCACCGGCTCGTCCGGCACGCGTTCCTTTCAATTTTTAGCCCGCAGCGAAAAACCGGCGGCGGACAATTCCGGCGTACTCTACGGCGGGATTCCCGTGCCGGCCCTGTGGCAAAACGCCAAAAAAGCTTTTGCCGCCGTCAAAAAAGCGTTTGTTAAAAAACCCTCCGGCGCGGCCCCCGTGCGCGAGCCCGCTTCCGGGCTTGCCGGCACGTTTCAGCGCGCCAGCTTATATTTGGCCGCGGCGGTGATGGGGCTGGAAGTGGCCACGCCCGTTATCGCCAACTTCGGCACAAGCTTCGGCCTTTCGCTCAGCGACAATATCCTCGTCGCCGTAGCCACTTATTTGCCGTACTCGGTGGGGGCGTTCTTTTCCAACTGGCTGAAAGGAAAAATCGGCCGCAAAGCCTCTATGAACATCGGCCTCGCGCTGATGGGGGGCGGATTTACGGCGGGAGTGCTGCTCGGCCTGGACGGCTCCTTTATCCCGTGGGCGGATACGATGGCGCATTTTTACAGTATTTTGGCCAGTATTACAACCGCCAGCACGGGGGGCGTGCTCGTGCACAACGCCGTGGGACCGATGATGACGGATTTAAGCGCGGGCGCGGGCGAACTGTCGCTTCAAAAAAGAAACGCCAACACCGAACTCAGCCGCGCGCTGGGGATGGCGGCGTCCTTTGCGTTCCCGTTCCTGGCCACCAAAGTGATGGGGATGGACTGGAGCTTTACGTTTGCGCTTCCCATTCCGCTGGTGGCGGCCGCCGCGCTGGGCATCAATCTGGCCAAAATTCCCAACACCAAACCCGTGCTGGAACCCAAAGCCGCGCCGGTTCCCGCCGCCGCGCAGTCCGGCCAGAGAAACCGCCGCGCCTACCAGCTGACGTCGTCTTTCCAAAACAACAGCTACATCCGCCTGTTTAAAGAAGAAAAAGGCGTGGCCGCGCTGCTGACGGGGCTGTTTATTATGAACGCGGTGGAAATGTCGTTTAACAACGGCTTTCTGTTCCTGCTGCCCTCTTTAACCAACGACCCGTCCTCGCAGTATCTGTTCGGGCTTACGCAGTTTGCCGCGCCCTTCCTGCTGGGGCGTTACCTGGCCGGGAGCTTTTTAAAATGGTTCCCCAAAAACAATATGAGCGTGGCCACGCTGCTGGCCGCCGCGGGGGGACTTGCGGCCCTGCCGCTCTCCCACAACGTCTATGCGCTGACGGCGGCGCTGTTTGCGGCGGAAACGGGCATTTCCACGGCTTTTACGCTGGCTTTCGCCCGCACGGCCAAAAACAACCGCACGCAGGACCGCGTAATCTCGCTCATCGTAGCCAGCGCCATTTCCTGCGCGTTCGGCCCCATGCTGCTGACCAACCTGGCCGAAGGATTTATGAACGCGGGGCTTTTTTCCAGCGCCGGGGCCACCACCGCCGCGCTGATTGGCGTGCCTTCCGCGCTGTCGCTCCTGTCCGCCGCGCTCTTCAGACGCATTGAACGCACCCAGGCGGCCGCGGGCCAGGCGCAGGCCGTCCGCACCGCCGCCAACGGGCCCGGCTGGTTCAAAAAACTTTTAAACCGGCTGCGCGGCAATAAAAAACCGCTGGAAAATAATTAACTTCCGCCGTACACGAAAAGACCGCTCCGGCATACAGCCCGGAGCGGTTGTTTATTATACGAAAATACGGTAAAAAGCCCCGTTATCCCCGTTTATTACGCGGGCCGCCTGGAAAGGCGTACCCGGCACCTGACGGTATAAGGAACGTCCCGCCTTCTAAAGAAAGCGGGACGTTGTATTCACATTCCCCCGAAAATTACTCGTAGCGAAGCGCGTCTATAGGCGTCAGCTTGGAAGCTTTATAGGCCGGGTAAAACCCGAAGAATACGCCCGTGGCCGCCGAAAAGCCGACGGAAAGCAGAATGGAAAACAAACTCAGCTCCGCCGGGATAGACGTGGCTTTCGCCGCCACCACCAGCGTTACGCCCACACCCAGCACCACGCCAATCAACCCGCCGATGCAGGACAGCGTAACCGCTTCGGCCAAAAACTGCAGGCGGATGTCCGCGCTGGTGGCGCCAATGGCCATACGAATGCCGATTTCGCGCGTACGCTCGGTTACGGACACCAGCATAATGTTCATTACCCCAATGCCGCCCACCACCAGGGACACCACGCCGATGACCCCCAGCAAAAGACTCATCGTCTTGCTGGCTTCTTTAGCCTGTTCCACAAACGAAGCGAAGTCATCCAGCTGGAAGTCGTCCTTGGCAAGCGGATGAATGCGGTGCGTATTGCGCACGGCGTTTTGGATGTCGGTCTTGGTGTCTTCAATCGTATTAAAATCTTTCACGCGGATAATCACGCGGTCCAGCGCGCGGCGGTCCGAACTGTTCCAGCCGGTGTTCATTTTTACTTTGCCGGTGGTGTAGGGAATCAGGGTGCCTTCGTCCATATCAAACCCCATACCGCCCTGGCCGTTCTTTTTCATCACGCCGATGACGGTGAACGGAATTTCGTCAAAAATAACGGTCTTGCCGATGGGGTCCACGTCGTTGAAAATGGTTTCGGCCACGGTGGCGCCCAGCACGGCCACCTGCGCATAGGAATCCACCTCGCGCTCCGTAAATTCCCGTCCGGAGCCGATTTCCCAATCGTACGTTTTAAAAATATCCGTATCGGTGGCCAGCACGTCTATGGAAGTGGAGGTGTAGCCGTATTTGACGTCAAAGCCCGAGCTGATGTAAGGCGCGGCGGCCTCCACGCCCGGAATTTGGCGGATGGCGCGCACGTCGTCCATCGTAACGTCTTTGGGGGAGGAAATGCTCTCGTCCAAATCCCACGGCTGGCGCAAATACAAAATGTTGGTGCCAAAGCGCGAAAACCGCTCCGCCATACTCTGCTGCGTGCCCGAGCCCACGGCCAGCATGGTAATTACCGCCGCCACGCCGATGACGATGCCCAAGCTCGTCAGCGCGGCGCGCATTTTATTGGCGGAAATGGCCTTGAGGGAAATTTTTAAAATAGATAAAAAAGTGTCAAACATATCACTTTACCTCATCACTTACTTTTTGGCCGTCTTTAAATTTAATCAGGCGGCCGGCGTATTCGGCGATGTCCGGCTCGTGCGTAATTAAAATAATGGTTTTGCCCATTTCTTTGTTTAAACGGGTGAACAGCTCCATCACTTCCACGCTCATTTTGGTATCCAGGTTTCCGGTCGGCTCGTCGGCGAAGATGATGGGCGCGTCGCACACTAACGAACGCGCAATCGCCACGCGCTGCTGCTGGCCGCCCGAAAGCTGGTTGGGCAGATGGTCCGCCCGTTTTTCCAGCCCCACGGCTTTTAATGCTTCCAGCGCTTTTTCGCGGCGCAGGTGGGCCGGAGTGTGGTTGTAAATCATCGGCAGTTCCACGTTTTCCAGCGCGGTGGTGCGTTTAATCAGGTTGAACCCCTGGAACACGAAGCCGATTTTGCGGTTGCGCACGCCGGCCAGTTTAGATAAATCCGTCGCCGTTACGTCAATCCCGTCCAGCAGATACTTGCCGCGGGTGGGCTTGTCCAGGCATCCCAAAATGTTCATAAAGGTGGATTTGCCGGAGCCAGACGGGCCCATCACGGCCACGAATTCGCCCTTTTCCACGCTGACGCTTACGTCGTTAAGCGCGCGGACTTCCACATCGCCCAGCCGGTAAATTTTAAATAAATTGCGCGTGTCAATTAACGCCATACGGCCTCCTAGCGGCGTCTGCCGGGGCGGGGCGGACGCATGGAGTCTTCGGCGGAGGAAGCGCCGCTGTTCTCTTTCACGGCCACTCTGTCGCCTTCTTTCAGCTCGCCTTTGACAATTTCGGTATCCGACGAGCCGATAATGCCGATGCTGACGTCCACGCGGTGCAGCGGGCGGCCGGGCTCCACCAGCCACACGCCCGTGGAGGTATACTTTTGGGTATTAGACGCCGGAGCAAACCGCAGCGCTTCGTTGGGCACCAGCAAAACGTCTTTTTTATCCTGCGTGCGGATGGTAATGGTGGCGGTCATACCCGGCATAAATTTGCCCGAGGAGTTATCCACGTCAATCACCACGGTATAGGTGGTATTGCTGGAGGAACTGCCGGAAGAAGACGAGGAGGACGACGCGGAATAATTCGTCCGCACCTGGCGCACGGTGCCCTGGAATTTTTCATCCGGGTAGCCGTCCAGCGTAAAATCGGCGGTTTGGCCTTCTTTAATTTTTACCACGTCGGCTTCGGACACTTTGGCCTCAATCTGCATTTTGGTCAAATCCTGCGCCAGGGTAAACATTTCCGGCGTGGAATAGCCGGACGTAAGGGACTGCCCCTCGCTGACGATTTTCGTCAGCACCACGCCGTCAATGGGGGAAACGATTTTGGTATTGTCCAAATCTTTCTTGGCGCTGTCCACGCGCGCCTGCGCCTGAATAACCGCGGACTCCGCCGAATTTAAACTGCTCTTGGCGTTTACGTAGGCCAGCTCGTACTCTTCCAAACTGGATTTGGAAACATATTCCTTGGCGTAGAGTTCCTGGTAGCGCGAGCGGTTGAGCTTGGCCAGGTTATAGGAAATCTTGGCGGCCTCCAGGCTTTCTTTGGCCGAAGAAAGGCTGGCCAGCGCCTGGTCGTAATCGGCCTGGATTTGGGTCGGGTCAATCACGGCCATCAAATCGCCTTTTTTCACCTGGGTGTTGTAGTCCACCAAAATTTGCAAAATTTCGCCGGAAACCAGCGCGCCCACCGTCGTCGTATTGACGGGATTAATCGGGCCGGAAGCTTCCACCAAATCTTCTATATCGCCCTTTTTCACCGCGGCGGTTTTATAGAGCGGCGCGGGCGGCGCGGCGAAAAAATACGCTTTCACAAAATAGGCGGCCGCCAGCACCAGCACGACGAGCAGCGCTTTTTTCCACCAGGCTAAAGCCTTCAGTTTTTTCCACATACGTTTTAACCAATTCTCTTTTTTCATATTAATAAGTCCCCATAGCTTGTTTTACATCCGCCACCGCCGAAGCGTAATCATACCGGGCGGTCAGCAGGCTCAGTTCGGAATCGGTATAAGCGACTTCCGCGTCTTTGAGCTCTATAATATCCCCAATGCCTTCGTTATAGCGGCCGCGGGCCAGGTCCAGGTTTTCTTTGGCTTTTTCCACATTCAGCTCCGCTATCGGAATGCTTTCGGCGGCTTCCTGCATTTTAATGTACGCATTCTGCACTTCCAGAAAAACATCGTTAAGCAGACTGCGGTTGGAATTGAGCGTATTTTCAAGCGAAATTTTAGCCTGTTTTACGCCGTTGTACGTTTTAAATGCGTTAAAAATCGGCAGTTCAACGGAAGCCAGCAGTTTGGTTTCTTCGTTGTCCAAGTAAAAATCATCGCCGTTTTTGGAGAACCCGGCGGAGAAAGAGAACGTCGGGAAAAAGCCGGCTTTCGCCTGATTGAGCTTAATCTGGCCGATGCGCACGTCCGTCCGGGAAGAAAGCACGTCCGGGCGGTTGGCGTAAGCGGTCTGCACGGCTTTGTCAAAAGGCATATCAAAGGTTTCAAACGAAACGATGTCTTCCACGTCCAGGGTTTGGGGGGTGGTTACGCCCAGCGAGTTGGCCAGCTGCGCCGACGCGCTTTTTACCAGGTTCTTGGCGCGGATGAGGCTGAGCTCTTCGTTATTCAAATTCACCTCGGCGGTGGTAACGTCCACTTTCGGGCGCAGGCCCAGGCGGAAATACTCCGAAGAACGCTCGTACTGGTCCTGATACAAATCGCGCGACTGCGTGCGAATCGCCACGGCGCGCACGGCGGAAAGCAGGGAATAATAATTCTTCTTAACCGTGCGGATGATGTCGTTTTTTACGCTGTCCAAATTCAGCTGCGCCTGCTCCAGCGCCAGCTTCTGCATTTTGACGTTGCGCGCAATATCGGTAATGCCGCTTAAAGAAAGCTGCGCCTGCGCATAGACGTCGGAAGAGCCGTGGTCCGTACGGGTGGAGCCGGCCGTTTTGCCGTTGTTATACCCCTGGCTCGCGCCGACGCTGGCCGTGGGCAGAAATTCCGCCTTGGCCAGGTTTAAATTCACATACGCGTTTTGCAAAGTTAACTGCGCGCTGACGGCCTGCGGGCTGTTGGCAAGCGCAATCCGGATGCAGTCCTCCAGCGTGAGTTTGCCGTGAATATCCGGCAGCGGTTTTCCGTCCGCGCCCAGCGGCGTTATGGCGGGTGCATCGTCCTTGGCGGGCGGCGTTACCGCGTCTTTGGCGGCTTCGGAGGCCGCGGAAGCGCCGTCCCCGGAGTCCGGCAGCGGGGCAATCACTGCGCCCTGCGCCGAAACGCCGAGCAATAAAACGGCGTATATAAGGAAAAAGCGAAAAATGTTCATAATAATATTATATAAAGTTGCCCCGTCTCCCCAGGGCACAAATTAGCATTAGACGGTTTTGAACCGTCTTTATTCTAACACGGGAAAGAGAAATTTTATTGCACCCGTTCGCACTGGGCGGGAAACCGCCCGCAGTACCAGCCGCACACGTCCGTATCCTGCGGGAACATGGTGCAATAGGTATTGGGCTTGGCGGTTAAATCGTACGCCGGGTTCGTACAGCAGTTCAGCGTCCGGTCCGCACAGCGGCAGTCCGTCTGCGCTCCGCCCGGAGCAAAATGGATGACGTCCGCCTGGTCCGGGCCGGGGGCGGAAGCCGTCAGCTGGTTTACCCGGCCGTCGCCGTCAAAAAACCAGGTGCGGTCTTTTTGGCTGAAATACTGGATTTGGTCTTCCGGACCGAACCCCAGCCGTTCATATCCGCCGCCTATCCGGTCAATACGGGTCAGCACCAGCGCAAGCGTGGGGAACTGGATGATTTCCACACTTTCGCCGCCGGGCAAGGTTTCTTTGCGGCAGGCGGAATGCGTATTATAGGTACACTTTTCCCGGGCCATATTGTAGCGAAGCCGCGGGGAGGGAACGCCGGACGCGGCGGAATTGTCCGGATATTCTTCGGCGGGTATTGCGGCGCGGTGTTCGTCCGTCTGGGAAACGGAAGGCGGCCGCACCGGCGCGCGATGCGTCAGGCGTTCCCACGCGTATACGCCCAGCGTTAAGGCTCCCGCCAGTATCGCCGCCATCAGCGGCACCGCCCACAAGGCCGTTGTGAAATTCGTTTTTTCGCTCATATACTCCCCTGTTAAAATTGTATGTTACCATTATATAATATCTCTAAAAACAAAGGCCGGGCCCCGGCCGCCGGCATACGGGGCGGTTTTTTACAAGCCCGGCGTGCAACCGCCAAACGCTTTGTACTATAATATAGGTATATATGTGGAAAACCGTCGCGCTGTTGTGCGCGTCCAATTTATTTATGACGATGGCCTGGTACGGGCATCTGAAATTTAAAAACCGGGCTCTTTGGCTGGTGATTGTGGCCAGCTGGGGGATAGCGTTTTTTGAGTATTGCCTTCAGGTGCCGGCCAACCGTATCGGAAGCGGTTACTTTTCCGTTACGCAGCTTAAAGTAATGCAGGAAGTGATTACCCTGGCGGTATTTGCCGGGTTTTCCGCCCTGTATTTTAAGGAAAGCCTGAAGTGGAACCATCTGGTGGGTTTTATACTGCTGGTGGCGGCCGTGTTTTTTGTATTTAAAAAATGGTAAGGAACACCCATGAAAAACAAACACAGACTTTTTATTAAAATGGCTGAACTCGTGGCCGAACAATCCACCTGCTGCCGCATCCAGGTGGGCGCGGTGCTGGTGAAGGACAACCGCGTCATCAGCATCGGATTTAACGGCACGCCCACCGGCCAGCTGCACTGCGAGGAAAACTTCCGCGCCGTGTACGAAGAAAATTACAAAGACAAATTCCCTACGTACGAAGATTTTGTGGCCAGCCGCACCTTTTACGATTTGCACGGCAAATGGTCCGTGGAGAACGAACTGCACGCCGAACAAAACGCCATTGCGTTCGCCGCCAAAAACGGCATTTCCACGCAGGGCGCGGCGGTATACGTTACGTGGTCCCCTTGCGTGCACTGCGCCAAGGTAATCGTCAGCGCGGGGATTAAAAAAGTGTTCTACAAAAATATGTACGACCGCAGCCAGGAAGGCATTGTGTTCCTGGCCAAAAACGGCATTGAATGCCGCCAGCTGACCGACGAGGACATCGCCGCCGCTTAAATATCCGGTTTCGGCCCGGACCATATTTTACTATAATGGAATTATATGACCAAACAAATTACCGCTTCCGTTGAACATAAAGATATTATCGTGTCGTTTCTTTCCGGCATCATTGATTTTTGCAAAAGAAATAAACAGGGCGTTCTGACCGCTTTGGTTATTTTGGTGCTGGCCGCCGTCATCGGCTCGTTCTATTCCAACCACCTTAAAAAGGTTACACAGGATTCCTGGGCCGGCTATTACACCGCACAGGTTGCGCTTTTAAGCGGGGAGGAACAGGAAGGATTTAAATTAATTGACCAGCTGACCGAAAAATACCCGGGTACCGACGCCGCGCAGTACGCCGTATTGTTAAAAGGGGACGTACTCTACGCCGCCGAAAACTATGCCCAGGCCGCGGACGCGTACAAAACGCTGTCCGCTTCCAAAAACCCGACGGTGCACACCGTGGCCGCGCTCTCGCTGGCGGCTTCGCAGCAGGCCTTGAAAGATTACCAGGCCGCCGCCGACGGGATGAACGGATTTATACAAAATAATCCCAAAAGCTTCGCCTTGCCGCAGGCTTACCTGACGCTCGCCATGAGCCAGGAACTCGCCGGCAACAAAACCGAAGCGTTAAACGCTTACAAACACCTGTCGGAAGCGTACACCAACACCTATTTCGGCGCCGCAGCCAAAGACAAAATGGCCGAACTCCAAAAATAATTTGCCGCACACCCCGCCCGGAAACACCATACCCGGACGGGGTTTTTGTTTGCCGTACAACCCCCAAACAACAGAGGAAAAGAATGTATAAGAAACTAACCGCCGTACTGCTCTTATCCGTCCTGCTGGCCGATGTCTCTTACGGCGCGGGATTTGCCCTGTACGAATTCAGCGCCCGCTCCACCGCTATGGGCGGCGCCGCTATGGCCAACGAAGCCGAACCCGCTTCGCTCGCCGTCAACCCCGCACTTATCACCGAGCTGGAAGGCACGCAGGCCCAGCTGGGTTTAACCGCCGTTACGGCGGACGCCACCACCAGCGTGGCCGGCCAAACAAGAAGCCTGAAAAACGACGTTTGGTATCTGCCTAATTTTTTCATCACCCAAAAATGGAGCGACCAGGTTTCGTTTGGTCTGGGCGGATTTTCCCGCTACGGCCTGGGCGGCGAATATCAAGACCCCGTAACCTCCTGGGTCGGCAGCAACCTGGCCTATAAAGTGAAACTGGAAACATTTTCTTTTACGCCCACCATCGCCGTAAAAGCCAGCGACGAGTTTTCCGTCGCGATGGGTTTGGAGGCCATGGTCATCAGCTTTGCCCAAAACTCATATTTTAACCTTGACCCGTCCAACAGCGGCAATTACGAAATCAGCGGTTCCGGCGTAAGCTGGGGGGGAAACTTCTCGTTTATTTACAAACCCGAATGGGCCGAAAAATGGGCGCTGGGCGGTATGTACCGCACCAAAGTAAAACAGAACTTAAACGGCCGCATTAACGCGGACGGAAAGAGCTTTCCGCGGATTAATATTCACGGGGCTGATGCCGAAGGCTCTATTTCTTTGCCGGACAGCATTTCCGCCGGAATTGCCTTCCGCCCGACCGACGCCTGGACCCTGGAAGCCGGAATCGTGGGCACCTTCTGGAGTTCGTATGACCAAATCCTTATCCAATATACGGACAGCGAAAGCAGCCCCGTTATCCGCAATAAGAAAAAATACAAAGACGTGTACCGCCTGAACTTCGGCACGGAATATAAGCTCAATCAAAATTGGGCCCTGCGCGCCGGATACGTGTATGACAAATCCCCGATTAACAAACACGAAATGGACACGCTCGTCCCGGTGGACGACCGGCACATCGCCAGCATTGGCGCAGGCTACAAAACCGATACCTGGAGCATAGACTTTGCTTATGCGCACATCTTCTCCAGAGATTTAAGCGGCCGCTCGGAACAGCTGCAAAATTTGCCGGTCAAATACACCGACGGAAAAAGCGATATGTATGCGCTGACGTTCGGGTATAAGTTCTAAGTTTTACCCACACAAAAAACCCGCTCTAAAGAGCAGGTTTTTTTATGCTAAGCCGACTAAGGCAGGCGGTACACATTACCCGATATCAATACGCCGCCCATGCTTTTGCACACTTTGTGCGCGGCCGAATTCGCAGCATGACAATGCGTTTCCCCGGCATAGGTGGGGCTGTGCGTCAGGTATTTGGTGTAATATAAGGCGGCAGTATTGTTGATATACACACGCCCGTCCACCCGGTCCTGCCTGTTGGTAGAATGCCAGGTGGTGCCCCCCGCGTTATAGTCGTACCAAATCTTGCCGCAGTCAAGCCGCCCGGCACCCGCCTGTTTACACCCGGACACATCGGAAATATCCAGCATGGTGATATTATCCGGCGCGTATTCCCCGTTGGCCAAATAATAAACTTCTGCCGCGTCCGCAATAGTGCGCACGGTAGCCATCGTCGTGGCCAGGCGGGATTTTAGGACGGCCACCTGATACTGCGGCACCGCAATCGCCGCCAAAATACCGATGATTAATACAACTACTAATAACTCTATAAGCGTAAATCCGAGGTTTTTCTGCACGGGATATATCCCCCTATTTATATAAGTTG
>NZ_CAUDSG010000038.1:0-14788 GCF_958451995.1 Candidatus Avelusimicrobium alvi | reverse complement strand
ATCAACTTATATAAATAGGGGGATATATCCCGTGCAGAAAAGTCTCGGATTCACGCTTATAGAGCTGTTGGTAGTCGTTTTAATCATCGGTATTTTAGCGGCTGTAGCGGTTCCTTTATATGAAAAAGCCGTTTGGAAAAGCCGTGCGGCCGCCCTGCAGATTTGGGCCGCAAAAACGTTACAGGCGGAAGAGCAATATTTTCTGGCCAATGGGCGCTATACCTCTTGTTTGGACCAATTGGATATAGATTATGCTTCCGCCTTCCCACGGGTGGTGGAGCAGGATTCCGGCTGGTTTGACGGGGGCGGCTGGGCTGATAATTGTGTGCTGACCGTACAGACAGATGAACAGGATTTTCCCGGGATTACGCTAAGCCTGAAAACCGGTTATGTCCGTGCGGTATTTGCATCCGGTAAATACGAACGCAACGGTTTTGGCGTATATCTGCCGCTGACCGCTTCAGACCGCGTAGTGGGTGGCCTGTGGGGGACGTGCGCGCAAGGGGGAGACAATACGGGTTGGCGCAAATTTTTGTCTTCCATGGGGTATACCCGTGTAGTGGTGGGTAATTATGCGTGTTATCAGCAGGTGAACCAATAAAGACGGCGGACTAATGAGGCCCCTGGTAGAAATCATCCCCTGCCACATCGCGCGGGGGATTATTATTGTGGGCGGCCCCCGCGGCTGGCTCGGAGGGTATGGCCGTTTTGCCGTTTTATGCAGGTCTTAGCCCTGTCTATAAAACGCCTCAAGGCGGAAGAATGTTTTTACTTGTTTGAGCGGCAGCGAGTTGTAAAAACATCCGCCGCGAGTGCGTTTTATAGGGCCCGAACCCTGCGGGCCGCCTAAGCGAGTTTTTTGCCTACTTTTTGTCGGCACAAAAAGTAGGAAATAGTTTTGAAATCCTATCAGAAAAAGGAGCCTTGCAGGCCGTGCAGACTTTACGGTAGCTTGGCAACATTGTTTAAACAGTGTGGCTCAATTAGTCGGATGTACCCGTATAGAGAACCGTCCCCTGGAAGGGGGGCTTGTATTGTTTTTTTTTTTTGATAAATTGGGAATATCAACTTATATAAATAGGGGGATATATCCCGTGCAGAAAAGCCTTGGATTTACGCTAATAGAGCTGTTGGTAGTCGTTTTAATTATTGGTATTTTATCGGCGGTGGCATTGCCGCAGTATGAAAAAGCGGTGGAAAAATCGCGTACGGCGGAGGCTGTACAAATATTGCGTTATATGCATCAGCAGGGCGAGCTGTGTATTCTTGAGCGTGGCGAACAAGAGTGTAATGCCATCACAAATGAAACCGCCGGAATAGAATTAGGCGGCGGGTTTGATTGTACATTTAACGGAGATGAAGAAGTATGTTGTAATAAACATTGGTGTTATGCAAACGGTTCTTTATCCTGGGGGTATTATTGTGCGACGGGGCTGGTTAACGGCCCAATGGCTCGGCGGACGGATGATTTTTCAGGTGATTTTGATTCTGATAGCTGGAATTTAAAATATACGTTACAGTATGAAACATGCGACGGAGCTCCCCATAAAGGGAAAATTGTGTGCTATGACGATGAAAAATGGTGTAAGAAACTATTTAATGGGGAAGGAAAACCTATTATGTAAACTGATATGAGGTAATTTTCTGTATAATGTTCATCTTATATATAAAACCGCCCGGAACCATTATCCCGGGCGGTTTTGTGTGAAGCAGAAAGTTTTATTTTTCTTCTTTCTTTTCGTCTAAGGCGCACGGCACCTTGGGGCTCTTTTCCACCAGGTCTTTAATGGGTTTAATCACCTGCGCCTGTTTTTTAAGCGTGCACGGGCCGCCAATACATCCACCCTTGCAGCTCATTACTTCCAGCAGCTGGAAGTCGCCCGCGCCTTTGGCGTAAGCGTTGAGCACCATCATCGTCTTTTTATCCAAGCCGTTGACGGCCATTTTCTTAAACGGGCGTTTGCCCGCGATGGCGTTTTCCACCGCCTGGGCCACGCCGCCGGTTACGCCGTAGTAGCGCGCTTCACCCGAAATTTTCGGATCCAGCGGCATTTCTTCGCATTCGGCGGGATTGATGCCTTTGGCTTCCAGCATGGCGCCCAGTTCTTCGTAGGTCATCACGAAATCAATGTTCGGGTCTTCCATTCCTTCCACGCGTTTGGATACGCACGGCCCCACGAATACGGTTACAAAACCGTTTTTCTTTTCAATCTCGGCGGTATAAGCGGCCGGGGTTTTGGTGTAGGAGACGAATTCTTTCAAAGCCGGCAGATGTTTTTTGACGGCCTGAATCCACGCCGCGCAGCAGGACGTAGTCATAAACCGCGCGCCGTTTTCCAGGCGTTCCACCAGTTCGCGCGCTTCGTTGGCGGTGGTAATATCCGCCCCTTCGGCCACTTCGGTTACTTTGTCAAAACCGGCTTTCTTGATGGCGGTCATCAGCTGCGGGAGCGAGCAGTCAATCTGTCCCACAATAGAAGGGGCAATCATCGCGCAGACTTTGTTGTGGCTCTGAATCTGGCCCAGGATGTCAATTAACTGGCTGCGTTCCATAATGGCGCCGAACGGGCAGGCGTCCATACAATGGCCGCAGGAGATGCATTTGTCAAAATCAATTTCGGCAAATCCGTTTTCGCCTTTGTGGATGGCGTCCACCGGGCAGGATTGCTCGCACGGTACGGGGACGTACGTAATGGCGTTGTACGGGCAGACGGCTTTGCACTGGCCGCAGTTTTTGCATTTGTCCGGGTCAATGCGGGAGCGTCCGTCCGCAAACGAAATCGCGCCAAATTTGCACGCCTGCTGGCACGGGCGGGCCAAACAGCCCTGGCAGGCTTCGGTTACGATGTGGCGCGCTTTGACGCAGCCTTTGCAGGCAATGTCCATTACCGTCAGCGGCACTTCGGGCACGGCCTTGCGCAGGAGCGCCTGTTTGGCGTAGTCGTTGAGCGAGGTGGCCTCGTCGTCTTTCTCTACGCTGCAGCCCATGGCGGCCAGCGTGCGGGCGCGGAAAACGGCCCGTTCTTTATAAATACAGCAGCGCACCGCGGATTTGGAATCCTGCGGAATAACGTCAAAAGGAATGCGGTACGCGTTTTTTTCAAGCGTGCCTTTGTCAAACGCTTCTACCACCCGTTTGAGGGCTTCGCGTTTAAAATAAACGGCTTTATTGTCTGATGTGTTCATAATTACCTATATTTTACCATATTTGGAAGGGCGTTCAGGGCCCGGAGGGGGAAAAGACTAGCGCGCTTCCAGGCGCGCGAGAAGCGGGTTGTGGTCCGAACCTTCGGTGGCGCGTACGCCGGCGGCCAGCACTTTAAGCCCGCGCACAAAGAGATAATCCACCGGGCGGCCCAGGCAGCGGGTGCGCCGGTCGGGGTCAAACACCACTTCGGTCAGGCCCGCGGCTCTGGCGGTGCTTTGCAGGAGCCTGCGGCGCCTGGCGTTCCAGGAATTAAAATCGCCGCCCAGCAGGACGGGGCCGTCAAAATCCAGCAGCAGTTCCGCCGCGCGGCGCAGATTGCTTTCAAAAGGTTTTAGGCCGGTGAAGTTAATGGCGTGTATGTTGATGACCAACAGCGGCGCGGAATGTTGCAGGGGGATGAGGGTGGAAAGCGTCATTTTAGGCACCTGAAGGACGGGTTCCCGCGCCCCTCTTTTAAAGGAAACTTTTAGCGGTTCCGCCGTGCATCCGGTGGCCACTCCCACGGGGTTTTGGCCTTTGAGTGAAAAGAAACTCACCGCGCCGCTCCAATGGTAGGGGGCGGCTTCCATCACGCCGCGCACGGCGGGAGAACGGCGCACTTCCTGCGCCAGGAATAAATCGGCCGCTTGCGAGATTTTGGCAAATTCGTCCGCCCAGCCTTTCTGTTTGCTTTTCTGCCAGTTCCACACGCACACGGTAAAGCGGCGCGGCAGCGCGGGCTGGGTGGCGCGGCCGTGCGCCACCAGTACGTCATCGGGGCGGGGCTGTTTGTAGAGCATATTAATAATAGGGCGTTAAGAGTTTAAACGCATTGTCCGTCAGCGTGCGCCACAGCGGGGGGCGGGCGTTTTTGTCCCACTTCTCGCTGTGGGAAATGGATTTTTTGTGCGCGATGATTTTTTCCACCTCGGCGGCCAGTTTTTTGTCCACGCACTCCAGGTTGCATTCAAAGTTCAGTTTAAAGCTGCGCACGTCCCAGTTGGCGGAACCTACAAACAGCCAGGCGCCGTCCACCAGCATAATTTTGCTGTGGTCAAACGGCGGGCGGGTGCGGTAAATTTTTACGCCCTTTTCCAGTAAACGCGCGAAGTTGGCGCGCATGGCGCAGTCCATCCCGAAGATATTGCTTTTGGACGGCAGGATGATTTCCACGTCCACCCCGCGCATGGCGGCCACTTCCAGGGCGGTTAAAATATTGCTTTCCGGCAGGAAATACGGCGTAACGATATGCACGCTTTTCTGCGCGCAGGAAAGCGCGCCGAGCACCATCAGTTCAATTTTGCCATAATCGCTGTCCGGCCCGTCGGGAATGATGCGCGCGGGCATTTGCCCGGGCAGCGGGCCCGAAGCGTGAAATGACGCCGGAATAAAATGTTTTTTGCCCGAGAAAATCCAGTCTTCCTCAAACACGCGCGACATTTGGTCCACCACCGGGCCTTCCACTTTAAAAGTGATGTCTATGATGGGTTCTTTGGGGTGGGTGTTGACGAGGTTCCCCTGCGCCACGTTCATCCCGCCGAAGAACGCACAGCGGCCGTCCACAATCAGGATTTTGCGGTGGTTGCGCAGATTGACAAACGGCAGATTAATCGGGCTTTTAGAAGGGAGAAAGACGGAAAATTCCACTCCTTTTATTTTGCGCACCGCGGAGGCGATGGTGGGCTTGGAATAGTTCAGCCCCACGCCGTCTATAAGCATTTTTACCTTCGCCCCGTTCTTAACGGCTTGCTTTAACGCCGGCAGGAACATTTGGCCCGCGCGGTCGTTGTCAAAAATATAGCTTTGCAGGAGCACTTCTTTTTGCGCGCCGGCAATCAGTTTGCACATTTCGGGGTAGGCTTCGTCCCCGTTTACAAAGGCCTGCGCGCGGTTGCCCAGGGCAAAACGCTGGGGGTGTACTTTGTACCCCAGGCGCAGAAGCTGCAAAAACGCATGCGGAATTTCTTTTGCGATTTCTTCTTCGCTCTTGCCGGTAACGGTTAAAATATCCGGCCCTTTGTTGCGAAGCGAAAGCGCTTTGCGGCGGATGCGGTTAATGCCGAACACGACGTAAATGATACTGCCGATGAGCGGCGTCAGCCACACCAGGCCAATCCAGCCGATGGAGCTTTTGACGTCGTCTTTGTAGCGGATGATGTGCACCGTTACGCAAATTTGCAGGGCCAGGTATAATAACCCGGCTATGCCGAACGAAGAAACCGAAACCGTATTCATTTCCATATTTCTATTATAGGAAATCCGGGACTTTTGAACAGGCGGAAAAATGGTTTAGATGCGTTCTTTAGCGGTTACGGCAGGGGCGTGCCCGCGGGGAGCTTGCTGGGCGTAAGGGCGGGCAGCGGCGTGGCGTTTACGGCGCGGGGCATATAGGCTTGGTCCGTAGCCGTACCGCCGGAAACGAGGGCTTTTCGCACGGGGCGACTGGCGCGCTGCTGGGCGGCCTGGCGTTCTTTTTGCAGCTGTTCCTGGCGCGCCTTGGCGGCGGCCTGCTGGCGGGCGGTCAGGTTTTTGTTATTGTCCGACAGCTGATTGACGAAATCGTAAAACGCGTCGTCCCCCGCGTAGGTTTGCACGAGGGCGTCTTCTTCAAACACAAAATAATGGGGGGAAGGTTTTTTGTTGTTTACGTCGGAATAATTTACTTTGTACGCCTGATAGGTTTTGCCGGAGGCGTTGTCCGCGAGGTTGGTCAGCGCGGCGTCGTTTTCGTATCGGCGCAGAAAGTCCGCCCGGTTAAGCCCCATATTTACTTTGTATTTTTTATTGACGGCCAGCACGTCCGCCGCGTCGGCGGCGCAGGCCAGAAAGGTTTGCGGGCTTTTGGCTTTAAACAGGAATTTGCGGTAATCCCCGTCGTCCCGTCCGTAACGCACATAGGCGTATTCTTTGCCGTCTTCGGAGCGGATAATATCGTCCCTGGACGATACGTTTTCCACCTGATAAAGCACATAGGTGCGGTCTTTGCCGCGAAAGACGCGCGTAAGCTGGCGGGCGTTTTTATCCCAAATAGATACGGAAGCGCGCGGGGCGGGCTGCTCCCCGTGCATTTCAATGATAATTTCCGCTTCATCGGCGCGTGTTTGCGCGGTCAGCGGGGTATATAGGATACATGCCGCCAGCGCGGCGGCCAGCCAGTTTTTCATACGATTATTGTAGCAAAAGAAGACGGGCTTTATTCAAACAGGCCCGTGCTTAAATAACGCTCCCCGCCGTCCGGCAGAAGCGTAACGATGTTTTTGCCGGCGTTTTCCGGCCGCGCGGACACTTGGAGCGCCGCCCACAGTGCGGCTCCGCCCGAAATGCCGGGCAAAATGCCCTGCAACGCGGCCAGCCTGCGCGCGGTTTGGATGGCGTCCTGCGTTTGAACCGGGATGACTTCGTCAATCACCGCGCGGTCCAGCACGCCCGGGATAAAGTTGGCGCCGATACCCTGTATCCCGTGCGGCCCCGGCTTGCCGCCGGACAGAATCGGCGAGTCCGCCGGTTCCACCGCGATAATTGTGACGTTGGGCTTTTGCTGTTTTAAAAAATGCCCCACGCCGGTAATCGTGCCGCCGGTGCCCACGCCCGCCACAAACGCGTCCACCTTGCCGTCCAAATCTTCCCAGATTTCGGGGCCGGTGGTCTTTTCGTGCGCGAGGGCGTTGTTCGGATTGTCAAACTGGCCGGGCATAAAGGAGCCGGGCGTGTCGTCCAAAATTTTAAGCGCGGCGGCCACGGAGCCTTTCATCCCTTCGGCCTTGGGCGTCAGCACGATTTGCGCGCCCAGCGCTTTTAACAGCTTTACGCGCTCGGCGCTCATGCTTTCGGGCATCGTAAGGATAATCTTATACCCGCGCGCGGCGGCCAAAAAGGCCAGTGCAATACCGGTATTTCCGCTGGTGGGCTCCACAATGGTGCCGCCGGGGGCCAGACGGCCTTCCTTTTCGGCGGCGTTAAGCATATAAAGCGCGGCGCGGTCTTTCACGCTGTACGGGTTAAACATCTCCAGTTTCGCCCATACCCTTCCAGGGCCGGGATTTAAGAGCGAAATCTCCGCCAGCGGCGTATGGCCGACGGCCTGCTGTAAAGTGGTTATTTTCATACTTATCTCCTAAGTACCGAGTTCTGCGTCCGCCCCGCGAAGAACGCTTCTATGTTTTTGACGGTGGTGTTTAAAATGCGGTGCACCGCGTCAATGGAGTTAAACCCGATGTGCGGCGTAATAATCACGCGCGGGTGCTGCAGGAGTTTGGCGTTGGCGATGGTGTTCATGGCGTAGTCAATGCCGATATCCTGGTCTTTTAAAATAATGTCGTCGTGGATGATGAAATCTTCGTTTTCCAGCACGTCCAGCCCCGCGCCGCCCACTTTGCCGGTAACCACGTTTCTGTACAGGCTTTCCGTGTCAATCAGGCTGCCGCGCGCCGTGTTTAAAATAATCACGCCGTCTTTCATCTTTTTAAACGCTTCGTCGTTTAGCATATGATGGTTTTCTTTGGTGGACGGAGCGTGCAGGGTAACAATATCCGCCTTGGCATACAGTTCATCCAGCGATACGTAGTGAATGTTGTAAATGCGCTGGAACTCTTCGTTGGGGTACAAGTCGTACGCCAGCACGTGCATGCCGAATCCGCGCGCGAGTTTCGCCACGTGGCGGCCGATGGCGCCGGTGCCGATGATGCCGATGGTGTGGTCGTATAAGTCAAACCCCAGGTATTCGTTCATATGCACGGAGGCGTTTTTCATATCGTTGCGCGCCTGGATGATTTTGCGCGAGAGGTTCAGCAGCAGGCCGAAGGTGTATTCCGCCACGGTGGCTTCGCCGTATTTCGGCACGTTGACGACTTCTATGCCGCGCTCTTTGCAGTAATCCAGGTCCACATGGTCATACCCCGTGGAACGGGTGGCGATGAGCTTTAAATTCGGATATTTGGACAAAATTTCTTTGTTCATTTTGGCCGCGGTATGCACGAAGACGGACAGCGCAACGGCGTCTTTGATTTTCTCGTAGGTTTCGGCGTCGGTGTTTTCAATGCTGTTTTCCAGGTAGACGACGTCGCAGTTGCACATTTTTTTGTCCTGCAGGTAGTCGCGGGTAAGTTTATCCACGTCAAAAAATACAATTTTCATAATTTTCCCCCTTCATTTCTTTTCTTTTATTATATGCGTTTGGGGGCCGTTTGTCAGCCGGCGCTTTTGGGTTAGTTTATTTATAGTACAAAAAACGGCTGGTTTGACGGAGAAAATTTTATACAATGCTTGTAATACGTTACACTTGAGTAAGAGGGGAATTGTTTTATGAATAAAAAATTTGCTCCCGCGGCTTTGGCCGTTTTGGGACTGGCGGCCGTACTCGTCTGCGGCTGTAAAAAGAAGACCGACGGCGGCGCCATGCCCGCGCCCGTCGTCAGCGCCGTAACGGTGCTGCAGCAGGATTTGCCGTGGAATATTGAATACCCGGCCCAGGTGGCGGGTTCGCTGGAAATTCAAATCCGCGCGCAGGTGGGCGGCATTTTGGAAGCCCGCTTATATAATGAAGGCGAATATGTGGCCGCGGGCACGCAGCTTTTCCAAATCAACGATAAAGAATATAAGGTAGCGCTGGAAAAAGCCCAGGGCGCGCTGGCCCAGGCCCAGGCCGAAGAACGGCGCACCCAGCGCACGTACGCGCGCATGAAAAAGCTCCGCGCGGACAATGCCGTCAGCCAGCAGGATTACGACAACGCGCTCTCCGCTTACGAGACCGCCCAGGCCAACGTGAAAGTGGCGCAGGCCGGCGTGAGCGATGCGGAAATCAATTTAGGCTATACCAAAGTTGCCGCTCCCATTTCGGGCATTGCAGGCAAAGAGGCCCAGTCCGTAGGCAGTTTAATTTCTCCGGCGGGCGAATCCGGCCTGCTTACCACCATGGTGCAGATTGATCCGCTGTACGTCAATTTTTCTATGCCCAGCCAGCAGTTTGAAAAACTGGCCGCGGGTTTTATGTCGGGCCAAATCGCCATCGGCACCGAGGCGCAGAAAGAACAGCTGGCGGCGGACAAGTACCGCGCCGTGTCGGCCTCCGAAGCGCCCGTGTATGTGGAGGCTTTGCTCAGCAACGGCAAAATCTATCCGCAGAAAGGCAAAATCATTTTCTTTGACAGCACCGAAAATTCCCAAACCTCCAGCCTGGCCATCAAGGCCGAATTTGCCAACCCGAAAAATACCCGCATCCTGATGCCGGGCCAGTTTGTGCGCGTGCGGCTGGTGGGCGCGGTGTACAAAAACGCCGTGCTGATTCCTTCTTCCGCCATATTGAATACGTCGCAGGGGATGCTTGCGTACGTGGTTGACGCCAACGACACCGTTGTCGCGCGCCCCGTACAGGCCCAGCTGCAGGACGGTATGTACATCGTTACCGACGGCTTAAAAGCCGGCGAACGCGTGGTGAGCGAAGGGCTGATTAAAATCCGTTCCGGCCAGCAGGTGCAGGTGAATTTGAAAGAATTTAAAGTATCGCGGGAAGAACCCGCCGTACAGGCCCCCGCGCCGGACGGACGCAGCGTAGCCGCGCTGGAAGAAGAAATTCAAAAATCCGAAGCGCCGGATACGCAGGCCGTGCCCGATGAAGCGCAGCAGCAAGCCGTTCCCGCGCCGGTTCCGGCCGCTGACGCCGCCGACGCTTCCGCCCAGCCCGCGTCTGCCCCGGCCGCCGCACCCGCCCCGGCGGGGAAATAGGGGGACGGTATGTTCTCTAAATTTTTCATCAACCGGCCGATTTTTTCAACGGTTATCTCGCTGCTTATTTCGCTGGCGGGCATCGTGTCCATCACCATGCTCCCCATTGAACAATACCCGGATTTAACGCCGCCCACCGTGGCGGTAACCGCCAGCTATCCGGGCGCGAGCCCCGAAGTAATCGCCAACACGGTGGCCGCGCCGATAGAACAGCAGGTCAACGGCGTGGAGGATATGCTGTATATGAACTCCACTTCCTCTTCCAACGGCGATATGAACCTGACCGTTTCGTTTAAGGTCGGCACGGACCCGGACCAGGCGATGATTAACGTCAACAACCGCGTCCAGGGCGCCACCGCCACCCTGCCCGAAGACGTGCGCCGCTACGGGATTCAGGTCAATAAAAAATCTTCCGCCATTTTGCAGTTAATCGCGCTGTATTCGCCCAACGGACACTCGGACACGACGACCATCGGCAACTACGCGCTGCTGAACATTGTAGACGATTTGAAGCGTATTGAAGGCGTGGGCGACGCGCAGGTAATGTCCGCCAACGACTATTCCATCCGCATCTGGATTAAGCCGGACGTGCTGTCCCAGCGCGGTTTGTCGGTAAGCGATTTGGTCGCCGCCGTGCAAGCGCAGAACGCCCAGCGCGCCGCCGGCAAAATCGGCCAGCCGCCCCTGCCCGTGAAGGTGGACCGCACCTATGCCATCATCGCGCCCGGCCGCCTGACCGACCCGAAAGAATTTGAAGAAATCATCCTGCGCGCCAATCCGGACGGCACGTCTTTGCGTTTAAAAGACGTGGCCCGCGTGGAGCTGGGCAGCCAGACGTATGAATTTAACGGCAGTTTTAACGGCAAACCCGCCGTGCCGGTGGGGGTGTACCTATCCCCGGGCGCGAACGCGGTGGCCACCGCCAAAGCCGTGGACGCGCATATGAAGGAGCTGGCGCAGACTTTCCCGCCGGATTTGGATATTGCCTACACCGTGGCGTACGACACCACGCTGTTCGTGTCCGCCTCCATTGAAGAAGTCATCCACACCTTAATTGAAGCCATGATTTTGGTGTTTTTGGTGGTGTATTTGTTCTTAAAAGACTGGCGCGCCACGCTGATTCCCTGTCTGGCGGTGCCGGTGTCCATCATCGGCGCGTTTGCGGGGATGCTGCTTTTGGGCTTTTCCATTAATACGCTGACGCTGTTCGGCCTGGTGCTCGCCATCGGTATGGTGGTGGACGACGCCATCGTGGTTATTGAGAACGTAGAACGTATCATGCACGACGAGGATTTACCCGTTAAAGAAGCCACCATTAAAGCCATGGACGAAGTGTCCGGCCCGGTGGTGGCCATTGTGCTGGTGCTGTGCTCCGTGTTCGTGCCGGTGGCGTTTATGGGCGGCCTTACGGGCGTGATGTACCAGCAGTTCGCCATTACCATTGCGGTGTCCGTGGTCATCTCCGGCCTGGTGGCGCTTACGCTTACGCCCGCCTTGTGCGCGCTCTTGCTTAAAAAACAGCCGCACCCGACCAAAGGGTTCTTCTACCAGTTTGACCGCTTTTTTGAAAAAATTACCAAAAAATACGGCAGCTGGGTGGCGTTTTTCATTCGCCGCCTGTCGGTGTCGGGCGTATTAATCGGACTGTTGTTTTTGGCGACGTTCGGCCTGTTTAAAGTGGTGCCCGGCAGTTTGCTGCCGGAAGAAGACCAGGGCATTATTATGGTGGCCGCCCAGCTGGATCCTTCGGCCTCGCTCGCCAACAGCGACGCGGTGGCCAAACAGCTGGAAGAAATCGTACTGGCACAGCCGGCTGTTTCGCAGGAACTGACTTTTGCCGGGTTTGACCTTTTAAGCAGCACGCAGAAGAGCAACGCGGTTTCCACGTTCGTGGCGTTAAAACCGTGGAAAGAGCGCAAGGGGAAAGGTATGTCTTCCACCGACGTGGTGGGCAAGATTTATGCCGAGTCTTTGTTTAAAGTGCCCGGCGCGGTGGTGATGCCCTTTAACCCGCCGCCCATTATGGGTATGAGCACCACCGGCGGTTTGGAAGGCTACATCCAAAACCGCGGTTCCGGCGGCAGCGCCGCGCTGGAAGCGCAGACGCAAAAATTTATTGAAGCCGCCAAAAAACGCCCCGAGCTCTCCAGCGTCAGCACGACGTTCTCGGCCGCGGTTCCGCAGTATTCTATGGAAGTGGACGAAATTAAAGCGCAGGCCATGGGCGTTTCGCTCTCCGAGCTTTACACCACGCTCCAGGGTACGTTCGGCACCATGTACGTAAACGACTTTACGTACTCCAGCCGCAGTTTTAAAGTAATGATGCAGGCCGAAGGCGAATACCGCTCCCGCCCGGAACAAATCTCGGGCATTTACGTCCGCTCCAACACGGGGGCGATGGTGCCGCTTTCCACGCTGGTTACGCTGACGCCCAGCCTGGGGCCGGACGTGGTGGAACGGTTTAACGTATTCCCCGCGGCTAAAATTATGGCAAACCCCGCGCCGGGCTACAGCTCCGGCGACGCTATCCGCGCCGTGGAAGAAACCGCACGTGAAACGCTGGACTCCAGCTTTACGCTGGCCTGGACCGGCACCACCTATCAGGAAAAAATCTCCGGCAGTTCGTCGGCCACCGCGCTGATGCTGGGGATGCTGGTGGTGTTTCTCATTCTGGCCGCGCAATATGAAAAATGGAGCCTGCCCATTGCCGTACTGCTGGCCGTTCCGTTCGCCATTTTCGGCGCGCTGGCCGGCACCTGGGTGCGCGGGCTGTCCAACGATATTTACTTTCAAATCGCGCTGGTCGCGCTGGTGGGTCTCGCGGCCAAGAACGCTATTTTGATTGTGGAATTTGCCGTGCTTTTAAAAGAACAGGGCGTGGATACGGCCAAAGCCGCCATCCAGGCCGCGGAACTGCGTTTCCGCCCGATTGTGATGACGTCTTTGGCGTTCATCCTGGGCTGTGTGCCGCTGGCCATCAGCACGGGCGCGGGCGCGGCGAGCCGCCATTCCATCGGCACCGCCGTGGTGTTTGGCATGTTGGCCGCTACGGCCATCGCGCCGCTGTTCATTCCGCTTTTCTTCTGCCTGTTTGACGGGTGGAAGAACAAAGGGGCCGTCGTCGCTCCCGACAATGAAAACGACGCCAATAAAGAGGTGAATTTATGAGTGCTAAACGGGTATGGGCCGCGCTGGCGGCGGCCGTGTTGCTGGCCGGATGCCTGATGGGCCCCAACTATAAACAGCCGGAATTGGATCTGCCGGAAGGACAGGCGGCCGATAATTTCAGCATTTTTACCAATGCCAAATGGTGGGAAGTGTTCCAGGACCCGGTGCTAAACCAGCTGGAAGCGGACGCGCTGTCCTATAATAAGGATTTACAGGCCGCCGTCGCGCGCGTGGACCAGGCCCGCGCCGCCGTAGGTATTGCCACGGCGGACCAGCTGCCCAGCCTTTCGGCGGCCGCCGAGTCGGGCCGCGCCGGCAACAACCTGGGCTCCGGCGAAACGCAAAGCACGGCCAATGTGTCCGTGTCCTTTGAGCTGGATTTGTGGGGCAAGTACCGCCGTTTAAGCGAAGCCGCCCGCGCCAAACTGCTGGCCAGCGAAGCTTCGCGCGATACCGTGCGTTTAACGCTGACGGCGGACGTAGCCAAAAATTATTTCGCCCTGCGCA
This sequence comes from Candidatus Avelusimicrobium alvi, assembly GCF_958451995.1. Taxonomy (NCBI): domain Bacteria; kingdom Pseudomonadati; phylum Elusimicrobiota; class Elusimicrobia; order Elusimicrobiales; family Elusimicrobiaceae; genus Candidatus Avelusimicrobium; species Candidatus Avelusimicrobium alvi. The sequence goes on along the minus strand of NZ_CAUDSG010000038.1, from coordinate 1,206 downwards.
TGCTGGACGCACAGCTGATTATCGCCCGGCGCACGCTGGACGCGCGCAAAGAAAACGTGCGCATTTACACCAGCCGCTACGAAAACGGTTACAGCACCGAAGTGGATTTAAAACGTATGGAAGCCAATATGGCCAGCGTGCAGGCGCAGGAACAGCAGCTGCGTTTAAAAATCACGCAAACCGAAACCGCGCTTTCCGTGCTGGTGGGGAAATCCCCGCGCGAAATTATTGAAAACAACACCCCGCGCGGCAAAACGCTGGCCGACATCACGCTGGTGCCCGATGTGCCGGAAGGCATCCCTTCCGACCTGCTGGCCCGCCGGCCGGACGTACGCGCCGCAGAGGGTAATTTAATTGCCGCCAACGCCAACATCGGTGCGGCGCGCGCTTCGTATTTCCCCAGCATTCCGCTGACGGCTTCCGCCGGCTACGCCAGCGGCGCGCTGGATAATTTGTTTAGGGGCTCGTCGGGCGTATGGGCCGTCGGCGGGCAGATTTTGGCGCCTATTTTTGAGGGCGGCAAAATCCGCGCCCAAAACAAACAGGCCGAAGCCGCTTACCGCGAAATGCTGGCCACGTACGAGAAAACGGTGCAGGGCGCGTTTAAAGAAGCGCTGGACGCGATTGCCGCCAACCGCATTAACCGTGAAATTTTTGATTCGTACAAACAGCAAACCGCCGCCATGCAGCGCAGTTACGACCTGACCAAAAAGCAGGAAGACGCGGGCCTTATCGGCGTGACGGATTTGCTGGACGTGGAAGAAAACCTGCTGTCGGCCGAAATGAACCTGGCTTCCGCCCGCAACGACGAACTGGCGGCTATCGTCAATTTGTCCAAGGCTTTAGGCGGCGGCTGGAACGTGAAGGACGGTTTTGGCCCATACGAAAACCTGGTGAAAGCCCAGCAGGCCGAACTTAAAACCGAACAAAAATAACTGGTTTGAATCCTTGAAACCCCGCTTTTTAGCGGGGTTTTTTGTGTATTTGTGAGAAGCGGAAGGGGGCCTTGCAGGCCGTGCAGACTTTGCGGTGCTTGGCAACATTGTTTAAACAGTGTGGCTCAATTAGTCGGATGTGTCCGCATAGAGAACCGCCCCCTGGAAGGGGGCGTCCGTTTTACCGTTTTATGCAGGTCTTAGCCGTGTTGTTGCCGTTGTCTCTCCGGCCTTTAGCCCGTCTATAAAATCCGTTTTACGCGGGAGAAGC
>NZ_CAUDSG010000037.1:0-14830 GCF_958451995.1 Candidatus Avelusimicrobium alvi | reverse complement strand
AAAAAAAAAAAACGAGTCAAGGCCTTCCAGGCCTTGGGGCTCTGGCCTGGCCAGGGTTCAGCGAAATACGGTACTTTTAGATATTTGGGAGAAAAACTTTTGGAGATGCCCCATCAAGCGGGAGCGAAGAAAAAAAAGGACAACAAATCAGCAGTACGCGTGGTGGAGCTTAAAGCCCGCCCATACCGCCGCCAGACACATCAGCACATTTAACAGCACATTGCACGCGGCCAGCCAAAATTCCCGGTTATGATATAAGGAAAGCGTATCCAGCGAAAAGGAGGAAAACGTCGTAAACCCGCCGAGCACGCCTACAATCAAAAACAAACGCGCCGGATGGGAGGGAGATTCAAAATACGGCGCAAAAAAACCAATGGCCAGGCTGCCCAGCACATTGACGCAAAACGTGGCCCAGTGGCCCCGAAACGCAAGCGCGGCCGCGCCCGCGCTGACGCCGTAACGAAGCGCCGCACCCACAAAGCCGCCGAGTCCCACATATAAGAAATTAAGCATATTTCTATTGTAACAAATAAACGCCGCCGGCCCGTGTCGCCCGAGCGGTTTTATTTACTGTTTGGCAGTATAAAAAGTACGGACCAAAGAAAAAATCTTTGGTCCGCATACAATCAAAGCCGGGCCGAATTACTTGGCCAGCAAGTTCTTGGCGGCTTCAATCAGTCCGTCCAAATGTTTCGGACTGACGAAGGTTTCGGCGTAGATTTTCAGGATGTTTTCCGTGCCGGAAGGGCGCACCAGAAACCACGAGCTCTGCAGGTACACTTTAATCCCGTCCGTATCGCGCACGCGGGTAACTTTTTCGCCCGCCACCTGATGGAGGGTTTCAAAATCGGCCGCTTTTAAGCCTTTCACGCGTTTCTTGGTTTCTTCATCCGTCGGAACGTCCACGCGGGTATAATAAGGCGTGCCGTGTTTGGCGGTCAGCTTGTTGTACAAGCCGGCGATGTCGCCTTCCGTCGCCATAATTTCCATCAGCAGACATACGGCGAAAATGCCGTCTTTTTCCGGCGTCCAGCCGCTGACGGACATCCCGGCGCTCTCCTCGCCCGCCAAAATATACTCGCGCTTTACAATGCCTTCCACAAAGTATTTAAAGCCCACGTTCACTTCATCCAGTTTAAGGCCGTAAGACGCGGCGATACGGTCCAGCAGGGACGTGGTACCCAGCGTGCGGCCGATGGAATGCGCGTCGCGCACTTTGTTGTGGCGGTAGAGATAGTCCGCCATGACGCACAGCGCATGGTTGGGAGCAATCAGCCCGCCTTCTTTGGTGGCGCAGCCGAAGCGGTCGGCGTCCGGGTCGCTCGCGCCGGCAAAATCGTAGGTGCCGTCTTCCACGAATTTAATCAGCGGCGACATCGGATACTTAGACGACGGATCCATGCGGATTTTGCCGTCGTGGTCAATCGGGATGAAGTAGAAGGTCGGGTCCTGCACTTTGCTGACGATGTCCACATTATCCAAATGGTACTTGGCTTTGATGGCTTCGTAAAAAGCCAGGCTGCTGCCGCCCAGCGGGTGCACCGCAAATTTCAAAGGGGACTGGGCAATCGCTTTAAAATCAATAAATTTAGCAAGCGCGGTAATGTAGGGCGTGATAACGTCGGTCCCGCGCACGAGGCCTTGCTGGCGGGCTTCTTCCAAGGAAACGGATTTGATTTCTTCCGGGTGCGCCATATATTCGTTGGCGTACTTTTCAATTAAAGAAGTAAGCGACGCATCCGCCGGACCGCCGTTGGAGGGATTGTATTTCAGGCCCATATCCTGGGGCGGGTTGTGGCTGGCGGTGCCGTTTAACGAAGCGCTCGCGCGGCCGCTGATGATTTCAAACGAAAAAACAGGCGTCGGCAGCGGCATATCGGGCAGGATGACGGGCAAGCCGTTCCCGGCCAATACTTCGGCGCAGATATCCGCCGTATCGCGCGACATCAGGCGCGTATCGCCGCCCACTAAAATCGGGCCGGTAATGTTTTGCTCTTTATGAATGCGGGCCACGGCCTGCGCAATGGCGCGGGCGTGCAGCGCGCAGAAGCCCGTTCCCAGGCTGCCGCGGTGGCCGGAGGTGCCGAATTTCACCGGCACGGGCGTGCCCTGTGGTTTAAAAAACTGTTCTCTTAAAGCATTTGTATCAATTTTCTGCTTCGTCAGCGTTCCGGCGAGTTCACTTACCATAAGTTCTCCTCTGCGCATCAAAATATAAATCGGTTTTCCGTCTGGCGGGTTGCGTATCCCCCCGTCTTTTTCTATGATATTATATATCTTTAAATTTCGCAACGGAGAACTATGAAAAAACTTCTGACCGCTTTACTCGGCGTTTTGGCCTTTGCGGGCTACGCCTCTGCCGCCAACATCGCAGACGACTTCCGCGCGCATTACACCGCCGCGTCCGACCTGTCCGCCTATAATAAGGACATCAACACCTTAATCGGCATCGCCGACTTCCACACCGGCAAAGGCACCTCTTTCCCGGGGTTTGACGTGGGCGCCACCTTCAGCGCCATCAAGCCGTCTTCTTCCAATAATATCTCGTCCGAAGATTATATTTACACGGGTTTTATCACCGCGGAAACCAAAATCCCGGTGCTGGATTTGGGCGTAGTGGTGCGCGGCACCGATATGAACGGCTTTGAATCGCTGGGCGGGGGCCTTAAATATAATTTCGGCCTGTTTGACACGATTCACATCTCCCTTTCCGGATTTTACGACCGCGGCAAGACCGACTGGTACACCACCGACCATTATTCCGCTTCCGCCGTGGCTTCCATGAACGTATTGTTCCTGACGCCTTACGTGGGAATGGGGTATGATTACGGCGAACTCAAAACCAGAGACCTCTTTCCCTCCCGCTCCACTTCGGACGGCGCCATGCGCTACACCGCCGGCGTGAATTTAAAACCCTTCCCGTTCGTTTACGTGTTTGCGGCGTATACCAAAACGTCCAACAACCACGGTTTGCAGGGAGGCATCGGCCTGAATTTTTAACCCGCCGCTCCTATGGACTACAAACAGGAACTAAAAGCTTTTTTCGGGGATAACTGCCTTTTTGACGAGCCGATGGCGCAGCACACCACGTACCGCGCCGGCGGTCCGGCGGAAGTGTACGTATACCCCAAAACCCGCGAAGAGTGGAGCTTTGTATTAAAACTCGCCCGGACGGCTAACGTGCCGCTGCGGGTCATCGGGTTCGGCTCCAACATTTTGGTCAGCGCCAGCGGCGTGGGCGGCATTGTCTGCTCCACCAAACGGATGAACCACGTCAGCGCGGAAGGCGAATACGTCCGGGCCGAAGCCGGCGCGGCGCTGGATAAAGCGTGCGAAATCGCCTGCGAGGCGGGCCTGGGCGGAATGGAAAAACTGTCCGGCATTCCGGGCAGCGTGGGCGGAGCCGTCTATATGAACGCGGGCGCGTTCGGCCAGGAAACGTTTGACAGCCTGGAATACTTTGACGTGATTGACTTTGAAGGCCGCCCGGCCACCCTGTTAAAAGAAGAAGTCCAACACGCGTACCGCAAAGTGGAAGGCGTGCAGGACTGTATTATCCTTTCGGCGGGATTTAAACTCCAGAAAGGAGACTTTACCCAGCTGATTGAAACGCGCAACACCGTGCTGCACAAACGCATTGAAAAACAGCCGCTGGATTTCCCTTCCGCGGGAAGCGTGTTTAAACGCCCGGCCAACGATTACGCCTCGCGCTTAATTGACGACACAGGGCTTCGCGGCCTGTCGGTGGGCGGGGCGAAAGTGTCCGAAAAGCACGCGGGTTTTATCGTTAATTTCAACCACGCCACCCCGCAGGACATCAAAAGCTTAATGGAACAGGTGCGCGAAAAAGTGAAAGAAAAACACGGCGTGGAACTGGAACTGGAGCAAATTTTGTGGGGGAAGTTTGATTAATTTCCCATACAAAACAGCCGGTTTAAAAATTGTTGACGAAAAAGCCCGAATTAAGCTAAAATATAAAGGTAGTCAGAAATAAATGGAGTCGTGGTGTAGCCTGGTTAACACGCTGCCCTGTCAAGGCAGAGACCGCGAGTTCGAATCTCGTCGACTCCGCCATTTAAACAAAATACCCGCCGAAAGGCGGGATTTTTTTGCCCGAAACGCTTGCCGGGCCCGCCTTAAAAACGCTAAGATACCTTATGCAATTTACCGCCGTTACCGACAAAGAAACACCGCAGCTGTGGGCGTTGTACCTGGAGGCAGACCCGGAGGCCGCCGTTGTGCGCCGCTACCTGCCCGAATGCCGCGTCTACGCCGCCGTGCGGGACGGACGCGTATGCGCCCAGGCGTGCATACTGCCGCTTTCAAAAGATACTTGCGAACTGAAAAACCTGGCCGTGTCCGCCGAAGAACGCGGGCGCGGGCTGGGGATGCGTTTATGCGAATTTGTCTTTCACGCCTGCCGGGAAAACGGATTTAAAAAGATGGTGGCGGGAACGGCGGATATATACCGCTCGCCTGTGCCGTTTTACGAGCGGCTGGGTTTTAAACGCACGGGCGTGATTAAAGATTTTTTCATCAAAAACTACAGCGCGCCCATATACGACGGCGGCGAACAATGCCGCGATATGGTACTGCTTGAAAAAGAATTATAATAGTACGCAGCGCAAAAAAATCCGGGCACATAAATGCCCGGATTTTTTATATTTACATACCCGCTTAATAACCGCGCGTGCCTTCTAAAGACTCGTCGTTGTCAATCCAGTCCTGCACGTTGATTTCGCGGTATTCGTTTTCGGTATCGCGGATGATGACTTTTTCAATCCCCGCGTTAATCACCATACGCTTGCACATGGAACAGCTGCACGAATTTTTGATATATTCGCCGTTGCTCACTTCCCGCCCGGACAAATACAGCGTGCTGCCCATCATTTTATTGCGTTCCGCGCTGATAATCGCGTTGGCCTCGGCGTGCACGCTGCGGCAGAGTTCGTAACGCTCGCCGCGGGGGATGTTAAGCTGCTGGCGGATACAATAGCCCAAATCGCTGCAGTTCTTGCGGCCCCGGGGAGCGCCTACGTATCCGGTGGAAATCACTTCGTCGTTCTTGACGATGACGGCCCCGTAATGCCGGCGCAGGCACGTACAGCGCTTGGACACCACGTCCGCCAAATCCAAATAATAATTGATTTTATCGCGTCTGACCATATTGCCTCCGTGTTTTTATTCCCACTCAATCGTGGCGGGCGGTTTGGATGTTACGTCGTAAATCACGCGGTTCACGCCGTCCACTTCGCTTACAATGCGCGAAGAAATTCTTTCCAGCACGCCGTACGGAATGCGCGCCCAGTCGCACGTCATGGCGTCCGTGCTGGTTACGGCGCGGATGCCTATGGTGTGGAAATACGTCCGCTCGTCGCCCATCACGCCCACGCTTTTAATGTTGGGCAAAAACGTAAAGTACTGCCAGATTTCCCCCTCCAGCCCCGCTTGGGCGATTTCGTCCCGCAAAATAGCGTCCGACTCGCGGATTAAGTGCAGTTTTTCTTCGGTAATCTCTCCCAGGCACCGCACCGCCAAACCCGGCCCCGGGAAAGGCTGGCGCCAAACGAGTTTTTTCGCAATGCCCAGCTCTTCGCCCAGCCGGCGCACTTCGTCTTTAAACAACAGCCGCAGGGGTTCCAAGAGTTTAAACTTCATATCTTTCGGCAGGCCGCCCACATTGTGATGGCTTTTGATAACGGCCGAATGGCCGCTGCCGCTTTCAATTACGTCCGGGTAAATGGTGCCCTGGAGCAGGTAATCAGTCTGCCCCAGCTTTTTCGCTTCTTCGTCAAACACGGCGATAAATTCCGCGCCGATGATTTTGCGTTTTTGTTCCGGGTCCGTTACGCCTTTTAATTTGGACAAAAAGCGTTCCTGCGCGTTCACGCGGATTAAATTCATTTGGTATGCGCCTTTAAACAGGCGTTCCACCTGGTCGCCTTCGTCCTTGCGCAAAAGCCCGTGGTCCACAAACACGCACGTCAGGCGGTCCCCCACCGCTTTATGCACCAGCACCGCGGCTACCGAGGAATCCACCCCGCCCGACAGCGCGCACAATACGCGCCCGTTCCCGACGGTTTTTTTCACGCGGGCGATTTCCTCTTCCATAAAATTACCCATCGTCCAATCGCCGCACACGCCGCATACGCCGTACAAAAAGTTATGCAAAAGCGTTTGCCCAAAAGGGGTATGCAATACTTCCGGATGGAACTGCACGCCGTAAATCCGGCGCGAAGAATCCTCCAAAGCGGCGGCGGGGCACAGCTCCGTACGCGCGGTAACCGTAAAACCGTCCGGCACCCGGGACACATAATCGCGGTGGCTCATCCAGCAGGTGGTTTCGCGGTCCACCCCTTTAAACAGCGGGCTGTCCGCCGTCAGCGTCAGCGCCACTTTCCCGTATTCCTTAAAAGCCGGGCTTTCCACCTTCCCGCCCAAGAGGTGCGCGGTCAGCTGTGCGCCGTAGCAAATCCCCAGTACGGGAATCCCCAGGCTGAACACTTCTTTGTCCACCGTCGGGGCTCCGTCCGCATACACGCTGGCGGGACCGCCCGTAAAAATAATGCCTTTCGGCGCGCGCTTTTTCGCTTCCGCCACAATTTGCGTAAACGGCACCACCTCGCAGTATACGTGCCGGTCGCGCACGCGGCGGGCGATGAGCTGGTTGTACTGTCCGCCGAAATCGGCCACTAAAATAAGTTCATTCGCCATACTTAAAACGCCTTGCTGGAGTAGTTGCTCTCTTCTTTGGTAATCATAATATCGTGCGGATGGCTTTCCACCAGGCCCGCGCGGGTAATGCGCACGAACTTGCCCGTTTCGGTCAGTTCTTTAAGCGTTTTTACGCCGCAGTACCCCATGGAAGCGCGCAGCCCGCCCAAAAGCTGGTACACCACATCCCCCACCGCGCCGCGGAAAGGCACGCGGCCTTCCACGCCTTCCGGCACGAGTTTTTTGGCGTTTTCCTGGAAGTAACGGTCTCCGCTGCCGGCGCGCATAGCGGCCGAGGAGCCCATCCCGCGGTAGGTTTTAAATGCGCGGCCGTTATAAATGACGTTTTCGCCCGGCGATTCGGTCGTACCCGCAAACAGCGAGCCCAGCATACACGCGCTGGCCCCGGCGGCAATCGCTTTGGCGATGTCGCCCGAGTATTTAATGCCGCCGTCGGCAATAATGGGGATATCGTATTTTTTAGCGGCCTGGTAGCAGTCGTAAATAGCGGTAATCTGCGGCATACCGATGCCGGCCACCACGCGCGTGGTGCAAATGGCGCCCGGACCGATACCCACTTTTACGCAGTCCGCGCCCGCTTTGATTAAGTCTTCCGTCGCCTGCGCAGTGGCTACGTTGCCGGCGATGAGCTGGCAGTGCGGAAAGGCGGCTTTAATTTTGGCAACGGCTTCCAATACGCCCTGGCTGTGGCCGTGCGCCGTATCCAGCACCAGCACGTCCGCCTCGGCCTTTAAAAGCGCTTCGGCGCGGGCCAGCATATCTTTGGTAATGCCCAGCGCGGCCCCGACGAGAAGCCTGCCCTGCGCGTCGCGCGCGCAGTTCGGGTACTGGATGCTTTTTTCAATATCTTTAATGGTAATCAGCCCCTGCAGGCGGCCCTCTTCATCCACCAGCGGCAGTTTTTCAATACGGTGTTTTTGCAAAATGTTGCGCGCTTCTTTAAGCGAAGTGCCCACCCGCGCGGTAACCAGGTTCTCCCGGGTCATCAGTTCCGAAATCAGGCGCGAGCCGTCCTGCTCAAAACGCATATCGCGGTTGGTGATAATGCCCACCAGCTTTTCATCCGCGTCCACTATCGGCACGCCGGAAATGCGGTATTTGGCCGTAAGCTCCCAGGCCCGCTGGAGGGTGTCTTCGGGATGCAGAAAAAAGGGGTTGGAGATAACGCCGTTGTCGCTTCTTTTTACGGCGTCCACTTCGGCGGCCTGGCGGGCGGCGGGCATATTTTTGTGAATAATGCCGATACCCCCTTCGCGCGCGACGGCAATAGCCATGCGCGACTCGGTGACCGTATCCATACCGGCGCTCATCAGCGGAATGTTAAGTTTGATTTTTTGGGTCAGGCGCGTGTGGAGTTTTACGTCTTTGGGCAACACCTGCGAGTGCTGCGGGATGAGAAGTACGTCGTCAAAGGTCAAACCTTCTTTGGAAAACTTGTCGTCCATATTCCTCCGGGAGATAAGCTTTCTTCTTATTATATCATATTCCCTCCGAACGCCGTCTGTATATGGTTACTTACCGGTAGGTAGATTTATACCCTTGAAAAAGCTATAATTTATACATATGAAAAAGACTATTTTGCTTATTTCCCTCTTCTGCTGGGCCGGACTGCTTTCGGCCCAAACGCCCGCCGCCACGGTGGGGCGCGTATCGGCTTCGTCCACCCGGATGAGTCCGCAAACGCTTCAAAAACGTTTTTTATTAAAACCCGGGGACGAATTCACCCCCGAAGCCTACGAAAAAGCGCAGGACGACCTGCACAACCTGCGCGTATTTAAAAAGCTGGATTTCAACGCTGCGCCCCAAAACGGCCGGGTAAACATTGACATCACCGCCGAAGACGGTTATTACCTTTTCCCCATCGCGTTTGCGGCCGGAGGAGGCAAAAGCGCGGCCGCCGTGTCGCTGGCGGCGGGCAACCTGTTTAAACAGGGCGAAAGCACGTTTTTCTTTGCGGGCGGCAGTGAAGACGGTTTCTCCGCCAGTGCGGGAGCCAGCGTGGGGGACGATTTTTTCTCCGTCAATTTCACCAAACTTAATTTTGACCAGCGTTTCTACCAAGACTACTGGAGCAACACCTTCGGCGTGTTTTCCACCACCGACGATGAAGACGAATACAACAGCCGCCTGCTGGGCCAAATACACACCAAAAAAGAACAAATTTCCCTTACCTATATGCGCCGCCTTTCGCGCACGCTGAACGCGTTCGTACGCCCGGAATATGTGCGCTATACCTATTCCCAAAACAGACTGGACGGCGGCAATCACAATCAGGTTACCGCCGGCCTGCGCCTATCCGACGATATCCGCCAGGGAGCCAACATGGGTGCGCTGTCCGGCTACGGGCTGACGGATAAAAAGAAAAGCCTGCAGAACCTGCCCCGCGCACGGCACGGCTATGTGGCGGACGTTTTTTATACCTCCGGCGGAGACTGGACCGGGAGCGATTACGACATCTCCAAACTCGGCCTGGACGCGGCCTGGGTGCTGGAGCTGAAAAACCGCCATATGCTGGTGGTGGAAGCCCGCGCGCAGGACGCGTTTAAAGCGTCGTTTAGCGACGAAATCGTATCCACCGATTTACTCAGCGGGATGGGCCGCTACGACCGCCAGATACGCGGTTCGCGCGGTGCGGGGACGGCGGCTTCGTTTATCTATTATCTCCTGCGCAACGACACGGGACTCCTCTCCATTGCGCCCTTTTATGAAATCGCCTACGTCTATGCGGGCGGCGGCTACCGCCCCCACAGCGGAACGGGCGGCACGCTGTCTTACAAATTGTGGCGGTTTCCGTTCCCGGTCGGCATCAATTATACGCGCAACCTGCAGGACGGAAGCGACCAGGTGGGATTTGTTATCGGGGGAACCTTCTAAAACTTATACAAGGGAAAAGCTCCGGCCAAACAGCCGGAGCTTTTTTATGGCCCCTCCAAGCAAAACAATACATTTATAAGCGCAGGCGGCGCGGCTGCTATCCGCTGTCTTCGCGGCGGGCCAATCTAACCCTTTTTACGGGGTTGCGCGCCGCGTGTGAAATTATATACTGGGGATACACAGTAAACGGTCCCAAAACAGGGCTTTGTGTAAATAAGAAGCACCAACGGAGGGTAAATATATGGGAATGAAAGGAAGAGAAATTGTAGAAAGAGCGGGGGTAGACGTAGACGCTCTTATTAAACTCCTCAACAAAGCGTACAGCGACGAATGGCTGGCGTATTATCAGTATTGGGTAGGCGCACGCATCGCCTCCGGGCCTATGGCACCGGCCTTAATCCCGGAGCTGGAAGAACACGCCGCAGAAGAGCTGGACCACGCCACCAAACTGGCCAAACGCATTATTGAACTGGGCGGCACCCCGGTGCTGAGCCCGGAGGAATGGTACAAACAAAGCACGTGCGGCTACTTGGCCCCGTCGGACCCGGACGCCGCAACCCTGCTTAAACAAAACATTCAGGGCGAACGCTGCGCGATTGAAGTGTACAGCAAACTGCTTGACGTGGTGAAAGGCAAAGATATGATTACGGGCAACCTGATCCGCAAAATCCTGGAAGAAGAAGTGGAACACGAGCAGGACCTGGAAGATATCGGCCAGGATTACCTGGGCGGTAAAGCCAAATCCGGCTCCTGCGGCTGCTCCAAAAAATAATTCGCACGCATCAACCGAAAAGGCCCTCGCAAAGAGGGCCTTTTTTATGCACGGCGCAGAAAATCTATTTCAGCACAGGGTACGGCTCAAACACTTTGCCCGCCACCACGACATTTTTCCCCCGGCGTTCCTCCGGCGTTTTGATGGCGTTTTCCACCCGTTCGCTGCGCGTAAACGGCACCGCCGAAAAAACCGTGTGCGAAGCCGAGAACTTCTTTACCCACTCTTCAAACGGCGCGGGCGACTCGCCCGTTAAAAATTTATCCGCCACCACCGGGGTAAAGCGGCCGTCCCGGTTCATGATGAGCAGCGTGGCCGTATGGTAACGCCACGGCGGCGCGGAAGCGCCGTCCGCCAGCACAAAATGCTCCCCCTGCGCCGGACGCAAAAACTCGCCGGAAGCGGGCCGCGCCACTACCCGGTATATACGCATCAGCCCCCAGTTTGCCGAACGGGAAGCCACCGCTTCGCACGCGCACCGCCCGAACAGATAACTGCAGTAATTGCACTCGTCGCTTACGTAACGGTACAGCCGCTGCATGGTACTTTTGAAAGGTTTGATTTTGGTGTCCAGGGCCGACAAATCAGGCTGGGGCTGCTCAAACACCACCACCTGCCGCCGCCCCTGCGCCACCGCGCGCCGCAGCCATTTGGCCAGCAGTTCTTTATCGGCCACGTTCACGGCCCCGCGCAGCAAGTTCTTTTCGGCCCGGCGGTAACCGCCGCCGGGCGCGGCCGGATGCGCCGAGCGCGCAAGCACCTGCAAAAACGCCAGTTCGCGCCGATCGTTTAACGGGTCCCGCGCATTATAGGCGGGCAGTTTGGCCTTGGCGAAAAATTCCGTCAGCCAGGCTTTTATTTCTTTTTTATGCTCTTGGTAAAACGAAGCGGCTTTGGATGCGTCAAAAGGTCTGCGCGCCATGCCAAATCCGTCCAGCACGCCCAGGTAATTAAACGTCAGTTTGCCCGGCACGTCCGTGGCGTAGGCCGCGGTGCTGACGTACATATTAAACAGGTAAAAAGCCGTGGCGCGCACGTGTTGGTCCGTTACGCCCACATCAAACAGTCTCTCCCAAAAACCCGGGCCGACGGGCACCTGCCCGCTGGGAAAATAAAAGCGCATCATATACAGGCGGTTCATCCCGGGGTTCTTCTGTACGCTGCGGCGCATGCGCACCGCTTTTTCAAGCGCTGACGAAAACGGCGTGCGGTATCCGCTTTCCCGGGCAAAGCCAACCCCGCAAAGCGCCGCTGCCAACACCGCCGGAATAAAAAGACGCAACACTTTTTGCATACGTAATAGTATAGAAAAAAGCACCGCCTCAAACAAGGGCCAAAAGGCCCGCCGCGCCGGGCCCAAAAGACCCACGCACCGCCGGCCACAACGCGCGCGGATTATATTATAATATAGGGGACGTCTCACCAAAGTTTCAAAGGAGATTATCAAATGTGGTATGGAATTGCCGCCCTGAGACCCTTTGAACAATATGCGCTGTTCGGCGTGTTGTTCATTGCGATTCTGGGGCTTTTATACGCGCTGTTCCTGCGCAAACAGGTTACCAGCGAAGAAACTGGCACCCCTGAAATGTTAAAAGTATGGGGAGCCATCAAAGAAGGCGCCAACGCCTATCTTAAAAGACAGCTCAAAACCATCCTTCCGCTTATCGGATTGTTGACAGTCTGCCTTTTCCTTTCCGTTTACATCGTCCCGGTGTCCCAGGATTCCATGGAACGGTTTGCCGGTCTGTCCCCGGAGAAAGTAAAACTCATCGCCGCTTTCGGGCGCGCGGGCGCGTTCATTTTGGGCGCGGTGTTTTCGCTTCTGGTCGGCCAGCTGGGGATGCGTATCGCCGTGGACGCCAACGTCCGCGTGGCGGCCGCCTCCAAACGCAGCTTTGGCGACGCGCTTAAAATCGCGTACCGCGCCGGCACCGTAACGGGTATGCTTACCGACGGTTTGGGCCTGTTCGGCGGAACCATTATTTTCATTATTTTCGGCATCGCCGCGCCGGACGCCCTGCTGGGCTTTGGTTTCGGCGGTACGCTCCTTGCGCTCTTTATGCGCGTGGGCGGCGGCATTTACACCAAAGCGGCCGACGTAGGCGCCGACCTGGTGGGTAAAGTGGAAGCGGGCATCCCCGAAGACGACCCGCGCAACCCCGCCGTCGTGGCGGACCTGGTGGGCGACAACGTGGGCGACTGCGCCGGCATGGCCGCGGACATCTTTGAATCCTACGAAGTCACCATCGTCTCCGGCCTGATTTTGGGTATCGCGCTGTGGAGAATCACCGGCCACCACGAGTGGATTGTGTATCCCCTTCTGGTGCGCGGTATCGGCGTGCTGTGCTCCATCATCGGCACCTATGCGGTAAAAGATTCCAAACGCACCGCCGGCAACGCGATGAAAGCCATTTTCAAAGGCTACAGCATCTCGGCCACCATTTCGGTGATTATTTTCGGCGTGTTGGCGTACTTCTATATGAACACCGTGCCCGGCGGCTGGTGGAGACCTTTCGCCGCCACCACCATCGGTATTCTGCTGGCTATCACCATTGACCGCCTGACCGAATACTTTACCGGCACGGAAAACAAACCCGTGCAGGAAATCAAAAAATCCACGTCCACCGGCTCGGCTACGACCATTCTGTCCGGCATCGCGGTGGGCTTTGAATCGGCCGTGTGGACGACGCTGGTCATCGCGGCGTCCATTTTCTGCTCCGTCGTCATTTTCGGCACGATTGACGGTTTGTCCCCCGTGGAAAAATTCAACTTCATTCTCTACGGCGTGGCCATGACCGGTATCGGTATGCTGACGTTAACCGGCAACAACGTGGCGATGGACTCCTTCGGCCCCATCGCCGACAACGCCAACGGCATCGGCGAAATGGCCTGGCACGGGCAGGAAGACGAAGACACCAAAAAAGCCCGCCAGATTATGGCCGACCTGGACGGCGTGGGCAACACCACCAAAGCCATTACCAAAGGCGTAGCCATCGGCTCGGCGGTGATTGCGGCCGTGTCGCTGTTTGCTTCTTATATGGTGGACGTGAGCAACGTCCAGCGTCTGCTTAACGACGCCTGGGCCGCCGCCGGAGAAGCCAAAGTGCTTACGCTTTTGTCGCAGGTGGGCATTGTGGTTTCCAACCCGGTCGTGTTCGTGGGTATGCTGGTGGGTGCGGCGCTGCCGTGGCTGTTCTCTTCTTTCGCCATTAACGCCGTCAGCCGCGCGGCCGCGCTGATTGTGCAGGAAGTGCGCCGCCAGTTTAAAGGCGGGGTGCTGGAAGGCAAAGCCCGGCCCGATTATACGCGCGCCGTAAGCATTTCCACCGTCGCCGCGCAGAAAGAACTGATTATTCTGGCGCTTTTGGGCATCGTGTCCCCGGTAGTGGTCGGTCTGGCCTTCGGCGTGGAAGCCCTGGGCGGATTCTTAGCCGGGATTATCGTCTCCGGCCAGCTTCTGGCGGTATTTATGTCCAACGCCGGCGGCAGCTGGGATAACGCCAAAAAAGTGGTGGAAGACGAACCTTCCGACATTGCCGCCAACACCGGCAAAGGCTCCGAACGCCATAAAGCCAGCGTGGTGGGCGACACCGTGGGCGACCCGTTGAAAGACACCGCCGGCCCCGCCGTTAACCCGCTGATTAAAGTGGTGAACATGGTGGCCGTTATCGTGGCTCCTATCATCGTGAACTACCACAACGATTTTACCCCCTTGGGCAAAATCGGCTGGGTAATCGTTATTTTCCTGCTCGCCGTGTTGAGCTGGGCCATTTTGTCCAGCAAAAAACCTGCGCAGGAAATCGGTTCCGACAAATAAGTTTCAGGCTGCAAAAAACCCCCGCTTCCTGACAGAAGCGGGGGTTTTTATATCGGTCCGTTACCAGTTCAGCACATTATTTTCGGCCCACTCGGTGCACATCTGCCGCTGGTATGGTGTGGCTCTGGAATACAGCGAACACATCCGTTTGCCGTCTTGCTTGATAGCCAGCGAATAGACCTTTTCCCCGCTGGTATCGTTTTCGTCCACCCGGCGGCTGACTAAAGCGATATAGCCGCTGAGTCCGTGTGCACTCGCCGAAAAAATAAAGTACCGCCCAACTTGGTCCGGCAGATGCCCGTATTTGCCGCTGCCCGCGTATCCGACATCCAAATCATTGATGTCTTTGGTATAAGAACCGTTTGCCATAAAATACATCCGGTTGGCGCGCGCGATAGTTTCCACCGCCGATACGGCTTCCGCCATACGGGCTTTTTCCACCGCTTTTTCATACTGCGGCAGCGCCACCGCCGCCAAAATACCGATGATAAGCACTACCACCAACAGTTCTATCAAAGTGAAACCTTTTTGCATAAAAACTCCGGGAAAACGCAGATTTGCCCAGCGCAGACGCTTTATAAAAATGCCAAACAAGACGGGCCGTATTTTCCCACTGTATCAAAAAAAAAAAA
>NZ_CAUDSG010000036.1:0-15048 GCF_958451995.1 Candidatus Avelusimicrobium alvi | reverse complement strand
AAGATATAAAAGGCTTGTATTGTTTTTTTTTTTTGATAAATTGGGGAAAGACCTATTGGGTCGTATCCCCTCGTATGCCTTGCTTAAACTCTTCTCTCCGGGGATATTTAGGCCATTCCCATCAGGATGGAAGGAGTTTCTATGAAACGTATTTTTATTGCCTTATCTTTGTTATGTGTACCATTATTGGCATTCTCAGAAAATAAAATCAAAATGGTAACATACTTTCCTGTGCCGTATGTGGCATACAGTAAGATTAACGCCAGTAAACAATTAGACATAGGTCTTACGTCAGCCTGTGAAATGAACCTGGGCTGTTCAGAGTCTGGAGCTTTGGGCATTCGTCCGTTGCAGGCCACAACCGTCAACCTGAACCGGGGAAAATTAGATTTAAACACGGCTTCTGCCGTAAAAAGCACGAACGTAGCTTTGGGAAGCGGCTCTGGAGAGGCGAATATAGACTTCTCTGCAAACCTGCGTATCGGCACGTTAAACAACGGTTACAGTTTGGAAGCCGCTGATATGACGGAGGATGAACTCAAGTTGTTTGCGTCGCATATGCGTACGGGAGGGGAAAAATTCCCGTCGTGCGCGGCAACGGGTGCCAGCGGAGCGCCGCAGGTGTCGTGGCAGAAAGTAAAACTCAAGAAAGCGGAAGAAGTGTATCTGGTATGCGGGAGTCCGCAGGAATCGGTGTGCAATCCGCCGAGCGGTGAGGCGACGAGCCAGTCCTGCCCGAGCGGCTATACGGGGACGCAGACGCGCACCTGGAACTATAGCACCTATTCCTGGAACGCCTGGCAGGGCACCTGTACGCCTAACTCCAAAAAATTTATTTGGGTAGAAACCGGACGTTTAAATAAACAGCCCAACTTAAACAATAAGTACACTTCCAATTATGACGGAGACTTGAGCGGCTGTCAGACGCATTGTTATGAGACTGTTGGCCCCGGCGACGAATGCATGGGGTATATAAATTTTGAGGGGCGGTCCTGCACTACTGAAGGCGAAACTAAAAGCTGCGAATCTTGGGGAGAGCTCCTGTCTGACGGGTCTTGCGATTGCTTTTGGCAGCGGATTACGTGGACGTGCCGGGAAGCGTAAGTACTGCCCCTTATATAGATAAATAAAACCGCCCCCGTATCCAAACGGGAGCGGTTTTCTATTTAATGCAAATCACTCCCCCAGAATTTGGCGGGCCTTGCGGTCGGACGGCGTTACCGTTTCATTCTCCAGGCTTACGCGCCACACCCCGCACGAGAAGGTGGACGCTTTTAAGCTCTTGGCGTTTACGCCCGTTCTGGCCTTGGCGTGGCAGGATACGGAATAGTCGCCCTGCGTATTTAAGGCGCGGGCCTGCAGGATACGGTCGCTGAGCATAAAAATCGCGCCCTGTTTTTTGTAACTTTTATCCATTTGGTAGAAGTAGGCGTCAATCTTGGCGCCAGCTTTGCGCGAAAGGAGCGCTTTGGCCAGCGTTTCCGTCGCGTCGTTTTGTTTGCCGCGCGTGCGGCCCGCTTCTTCTTCGGCCTGACGCTGCTGGAGTTCGTTTAAATACGCGTTGCGGCGGGTTTGCAGCCGGCGCGCGGCGGCTTCAATCTGCGCCAGGCGGGCGGGATTTTCGTATTCTTTATAAGAAAGTTTTATCAGCCCGTCGTTAGACACCGCGCCCTTGGGCGTTACGGTAACTTTAGTGGTGTTGACGAGATTGGAGTGGGTTACTTTAAACGTAATTTTAGCCGGCGAGTATTTGCGCGCGCGGCCGTAGTAGGCCAGGTCGGCGTCAAAATTTTTATTGAAATCCAGGGTTACTTCTTCTTTGTCGCTGCGCCAGCAGCAGGCGGAAACGCAGGCGGTGCGCGGGTCAATTTGTTCTATGGCTTCCTGCGGCCAGAAACGCACGTTAAAGCGGTAGCAGGAGTCGTATTGCTTGCCGTCAAAATCCATTTTCTTGCCGGACACTTCCAGCCACGGCTTGGTGGTCGCCACGCCGGAGTTGTTAAGCGGCGTATAGCAGGCCGCCAGCAGTAAAGCAAGGATTGCGCCGCAAAGTGTTTTTTTCATACACTTATTATAGTAACTTTTTCGCCAAAGGGGAGCTCTATGAATTTTATTTTGCCGTATGTAGAAAAATTGCCCTATATCCCGGACCAGTATAATGTGCTTATCGCGCAGTTGGTGTCGGCGTTTTTGTTTGTGACTATTTTGTATTTCGTCGCGCGTTTTTCCACCTGGTTTTGCAACCGGTACCTCGCGCGGCTGGTGGCCCGTTTCCATTCGGAAAAATGGTTTAAAGTCATGTCCGAACACCGCTTTTTTACGGCGGCCGGCGTGGTGGTGGCGGCTATGGCGGCCATTAATCTGCACCCGGTGTTTATTAGCAAAGACGTGGCGTGGCTGACGACGCTGATGGGCAAGCTGACGGGGCTGTTTGTGGTGCTGAGCTTTTCCTGGCTGTTAAATACGCTGCTGGACACTTTGGCCCATCTGTACGGGCGCAACCCCAGCCTGCCGATTAAAGGCCTGGTGCAGGCGTTTAAGATTGTCTTGTTTTTGGCGACGTCCCTGCTGGTGCTGTCTTTGGTGCTGGGGCGCAAGCCGATGTATATTATTACGGGTCTGTCGGCCTTGGCGGCGGTCTTCTCCCTTATTTTTAAAGACCCCATTTTAGGCTTTGCGGCCAGTATCCAGCTGACGACCAACAAGCTCATTAAAATCGGCGACTGGATTACCGTGGACTCCGCCGGCGCCGACGGAAACATTATTGATATTTCGCTCACCAGCGTGCGCGTGCAGAATTTTGATATGACCATTGTCAGCGTGCCCACATACGATATGATTTCCAAACCGTTTAAAAACTGGAGCGGTATGTACGACGCCAAAGCGCGCCGCATCCAGCGCAGTATTTTAATTGACGTGGACACCGTGAAATTTTTGGACCGCTCCATGCTGGACCGCTTGAAAAAAATCCATCTTTTAAAAGATTATCTGGAAAAAAAGGAAGCCGAAATCAGAGAGTTCAACGCCGAGCGCAACCTGAAAGAGAACTTTTTAAACGGCCGCCATTTAACCAATATCGGCACCTTCCGCCATTATGCGGAGCTTTATTTGGCGTCCCGCCCGTATGTAGTGTCCGACAACCCGGGTTTTACGCTGATGGTGCGCCAGTTAAAGCAGGAGGCGCAGGGCCTGCCGCTGGAAGTGTACTGCTTTTTAAACACTACGGTGTGGACGGATTACGAAGCCCTGCAAAGCGATATTTTTGACCATTTGTTTTCCGTTCTGCCCGAATTCGGTCTGTATGCCTACCAACAGCCCAGCGGGCGTAATATCGCTCAGGGCGTCAAACTGCTGGCCCGGCCGGAAGAGATAAAAGCTTAATCGGCCTGTTTGCTTTTTTTAGAGGGAAAATATGCGTAAAACGCGTATTTTCCCTCTTGTTTTACCGGCGTTTTTCAGCAATACTGTTAGAGAGCGGTTACGTACGGGCGCGGCGTGCTTGGGCTTACCTGGTTTCCGATGCGGACCTCTGAGGCGGGAGGTGCTTTATGAAACGTATTATTTTAGTATTAATCGGGGCGGTGCTGGGCGTGGCCGCATATGCGGCGGAAACGGTTTCCAGCGTGTCGTTTAATCCTTCGCGGATGGGGGAATATACGTATTTAAAAGTATCCGACAAAGTTACCCTTTTGGGCGGTTTGGAGGCGGCGACGGTCAATATCGCTTCCGGCGGCACGGTAACGATGACGGCGGACTCCTCCGCCCGCGTCTACGAGGTTCCCACGGTAACGGGTGCGCCGGGCGCGGCTGTTAATATGCCCGACACGGCTTTTCACGGCGATACCGCCAACGCGTATGCTTCGTACCGGTCGGAAAGTTCTTCCGCGCCGTCCGGCCTGCTTCCAAGCGTGGCCGTTAAAGGCGGTGCGCTGGCGTTTAATAACGATTCATACATCCAAACCTTGGACGCGGTGAATATCCTGAAACAAAAAGTGGGTACGCTCAAAGGCGGTACGCTGGAAATTACGGGTAACGGCGGAAGCACCGCCGGTTTGTACGGCGGCGGCAATACGGCGGGTTTTCATCTGGCGGGGAACGACATCCCGGAACCGACGGCCGCACATACCAATACGGGCGTCAATTTAACCGGCTGCCGGCTGGCGTGGGAGAAACGCAAAACGAGCGACAGCCCGGCCCAGGAAGTGTATTTGCTGGCGCTCCAGAACTGCAACGGCAGCGGCGGCGATGGAGAATAAGAGGTATACTCCCTGCGCGGGCGGCGGACAGCGGTGAAAGATTTGCCGCCGGGAAAGTTTAAAAACCCCGGGCCTGTTTTTAGGCGCCGGGGTTTTTTACGGAAGCGGAAGGGCTAGTTTGCGGCCGTTTTGGGTTTGCGGCCCACAATGTTCTTGATGTTTTTGCGGGTGGTTTTGATAATCACCTTGCGGAAGCACCACAACGCCCAGATGTTGGGCACGGTCATCATCGTCATCGTAAAAATAGCCAGGGCCCACATAAAGCGGGTGGAGTTGTTGGCCTCGGCGGTACGCAGGAGTGAATCCGTAATCGTCCAATCCCACGAGAAGCTCGTGCCAATCCAGCCGCCCACGAATACCAAAATAATAAACAGCACGCGCGCCGGCTTAATCAGCGTGTTGGCCCCTTTGCAGAGAAACTGGAGGGCTTTTTCCATATAATAACCCCAGCCGATAATGGTGGTGAACGAAAAAATCACCAGCGAGAAAATCAGGATGGGCGTGCCGATAAACGGCACCGTTTTAAACGCGCTGTTGCACAGGTTGGCGGCGTAGACGTTGGGGTTCTGCCAGTCGCCCGCCAGCACGATAACCATCCCGGTCAGCGAGCAGATGAAAATGGCCCAGAACACCGAAGTGGCCGAAATAATGGCCATTTGGGTGGCACTGCGGGTTTTGGCCGCGGCGGCCGCGATGGACGCGCTGCCCAGGCCCGCTTCGGTGGCCAGCACCGCGCGCGTTACGCCCGCGCTGACGGCCGGCACCAGGGCCTGTATAATCCCCATAATCCCTACGCCGATGGCGCCGCCCGCGGCGGCTTTGCCCGTAAACGCGCTTTTAATAACGGTTATAATAGCGGAGGGAATCGCGCCAAAGTTCATAAAAAGCACGATAACCGCCAGCAATAAATACAAACCGCCCATAATCGGCACCAGCCATTCGGAGTACGCGGCAATGCGCTTTACGCCGCCGATTACCACCACGCCCGCCGCAATCGCCACGAGCAGGCCGATGTACCAGGGGTTCAAATTGTACCCTTCGCGCAAAGCGTCCGCGATGGAGTTGGACTGCAGGGCGCTCCCGGCGGTCAGGCCCATCAGAAGCGTGCCGACGGCAAAAATAATGCCCAGCCATTTAAATTTAAGGATGTGGGAGAGATAATACATCGGGCCGCCGACGTATTCGCCGTCCGGCAGCTTGACGCGGTACTTAAACGCAATCATACATTCGCAGTATTTAATGGCGAAGTTAAAAAATCCGGCCACAACCATCCAGAACAGCGCCCCGGGGCCGCCTTCGGCCACGGCGGTGGTTACGCCGATGATGCTTCCGGTTCCTACCGTGGCGCCGATCATCACCGCCAGAGAACCAAAGCTGCTCACCATGCCTTCCGATTCCACTTTCATCACGGAAAGCTTCATCGCGGGCCAGGTGTATTTTTGAATGAAATGCAGGCGTACCGTAAAGTAAATACCCAGAAAAAGCAAGACGATAATCATAGGCGGGCCCCAAACCAGCGAGTTGAACCCGTTCATTAAGTCATACGCGCTCTGCACGGACGGTCCCGTCAGGAACGAGGCCAGCGCAGTCCATAATTGTTGAATAATCTGCATGAGTGTTTTTTTGTTTCCTCCCAAACGGTACAACCTTTTTATTTTACTAAAAATATAAGGGAAAAAGGAAAATTTCCGCATTTTTTTCAGCCGGGCCCGCGGGGGAAAAACTTCACAACTTTGCGCAATATGATATATAATTTAATAACGCGCGGGCCTGGCCCGCAATATACAAGGAGACGGGTTATGAATAAACTTTTACTCGCGGCCTTAGTCGCCGCACTGGGCACGGCCGCTTGCTCCTCGGGCAATGCCAACACTAAAACCGCGGACGGACGCAGCGCGTCGGCCAAAGACGCCAAGTACCAAATCATTGACCAGGAGTTTGACAACCTCCTCGCTCCGGAAGCCGATTACGACACGCTGTCCGCTTATGAACTCCAGGCCTGCGGCGATTCTTACCTGCCGCCCGCCGAAACCTTAAAAGGCGCCCAAAAACCCGCCGCCAAAAAACCGGCCAAGAAGACCGCCGCCCAAAAAACGACTGCGGCTTCTTCTTCCAAGAGCGTAACGACGAACAAAAAAGTCATCAACAACACCAACATTTACTATCTGGACGGTTCCGGCCCCAGCACGTCTTCTTCCTCCACGACGACCACCACTTATACCAGCGAAGAAGCTCTCCCGCCGGCCGACATTCCGGATACGCTGTAACGCTTTATGCTTAAAACGTTAGATCAGCAAGCACGGCTTACTGAAGAAGCCCATAGACTCTATGGGCTTCTTCGCTCTGTCTCCAAAAGCAAAGCGGCCAAATGGACGTACGAAGACTGCCTTGCCGCGGCTCCTTACACGCTGGCCATCAACCGTTTTAAAAAAGAACAAAACGCCGTCATTCTCGCCCACTCCTACACTACGCCGGATTTGGTGTATGGCGTGGCGGATTTTAGGGGGGACTCGTACGAGCTGGCCCTAAAAGCGCGCAATTCGTCGGCGGACGTAATCGTGTTTGCGGGGGTATGGTTTATGGCGGAAACGGCCAAAATCATTAATCCCGGCAAAAAAGTGCTTATTCCCGCCGGACGCGCCGGCTGTACGCTGGCCGATTCCATGACCGGGGAAGATATGAAAAAGCTCCGCGCCGAACACCCCGGCGTGCCGGCTTTGTGCTACATTAACAGCTCCGCCGAAGTAAAAGCGCAGTGCGATTCGTGCGTTACCTCCGGCAATGTGTTTGATATCGCGCAGAAAATCCCCGGAAACGAACTTATTTTCGTGCCGGATATGCTGATGGCGCAGAACCTGGAAGCCGAACTAAAACGCCGCGGTACGCCTAAAACAATCATTTCCTCCGGCGGTTCGTGCTGCGTGCACGACAAGTACCGCCCGGAACACGTAGAAAAACTGCGCGCGGACCATCCCGGCATTTGCGTGCTGGCGCACCCGGAATGCCCGATTGAAGTGTGCGAATTGTGCGATTACGTCGGCAGTACGAAAGGGATGGCCTCGTATGTGGCCACCTCCGACGCTAAAACTTTCGGGATGCTGACGGAATTCGGTCTGGTCAACCGCCTGGAAGCCGAACACCCGGACAAAACCTTTGTCTGGCCGTTTGGTGTATGCAGTTATATGAAGCGCAACAGCCTGATTAATACGTTGGAAGCCCTGATTGACCCGCGCCCGGACCAGGTGGTGGAAGTGGACCCCGCCGTGGCCCAAGCCGCCAAGAAATCCATTGACAAAATGTTTGAGCTGGCCAAATGATACTGGATAAAATTATAGAACTTGCGCTCTTGGAAGATTTGAGCCTGGGGGATATTACCTCCGATACGATTTTTACGCCCGAAAACCGGGCCAAAGCCGCCGTTACGGCCAAAGAAGATTTGGTGCTGTGCGGGATGGACGTCGCCAAAGAAGTGTTCGCCGCGGTGGACCCGGAAGTTATTTTCACGCCGCTTAAAAAAGACGGAGACGACGTAAAAAAAGGGGAAAAAGTGCTGGAGCTGGAAGGACGCACGCTTTCCATTTTAAAGGCCGAACGCACCGCGCTTAATTTTATGCAGCGTTTAAGCGGCGTCGCAAGCGCGTCGCGCGCGTACGCGGCCGTCGGCAAAAAATACGGCGTGATGATTGTGGACACGCGCAAAACCCAGCCCGGTCTGCGCCGGCTGGACAAATACGCCGTGCGCACCGGCGGAGCCCGCAACCACCGCATCAGCCTGGCCGACAGCGTGATGATTAAAGACAACCACATCGCGGCCGCCGGCTCCATTACCGCCGCCGTCAAAAAAATTAAAGACGTCATCGGCCATACGCCGAAAGTGGAAGTGGAAACGACGAATTTGGACGAAGTAAAAGAAGCTCTCCGGGCGGGGGCGGATATTATTATGCTGGACAATATGACCCCGGACCAGGTGGCCGCGTGCCTCAAGGAAATTGCGGGCCGCGCGGTGGCGGAAGTATCCGGCGGCGTGAATAAAGACAATTTGGAAAGCTACTGCCGGGTCCGGCCGGACGTTATCTCTATGGGCGCGCTGACGCATTCGGTGCCCGCCAAAGATTTAAGTTTAAAAATAGTACAATATATTAGTTAAACATTATTGTATATACGGAGTTGTAGATGAATTATAATAAGCTGTTTTCCCAGGTGGTCAGCCGTTCCAAAGCTTCGGCCATCAGAGAACTTTTAAAAGTTATTTCCCGTCCCGAAATTATTTCCTTTGCGGGGGGGCTGCCCGATCCGACTTTGTTTCCCACCCAAGATGTGGCCGACATTATGCACGACGTCGTTACCAAATCGCCTAAAGAAGCCCTGCAGTACGGTACGACCGAAGGCCAGGACTGCCTGAAAAAAGAATTAATCAAACTGCTTAAAGAAACGGAAAACATTGACGTAAAATCCGAACAAATGATGGTGGTTTCCGCTTCCCAGCAGGCGCTGGATATGACGGCGCGCGTGTTTATAAACCCCGGCGACGATATCATCACCGCCTGCCCCACCTACCTGGGCGCCTTGCAGGCTTTTCAGGTGGCGGGCGCGGCCATTACCGGCGCGGAAAGCGACGCTTACGGCGTACTGCCCGAAGATTTGGAAGCCAAACTGGAAGGTTTAAAGAGTCAGGGCAAACAGTGCAAATTCGTGTACCTGGTGCCCGACTTCCAGAACCCCACCGGCACCACCATCCCGGAAAAGCGCCGGCTGGAGATTTTGGAAATCGTTAAAAAATACGGAACGTTTATTCTGGAAGATTCGCCCTACCGCCAGGTGCGTTTTGAAGGCGAATCCCCGCGTACTTTCTACGCGCTGGACGAAGGCAAAGGCAATGTGGTAACGATGTTCACCTTCTCTAAAGTGTTTGTGCCGGGTTTCCGCCTGGGCTACATCATCGGGCCGGAAGAAGTCATCCGCAAATACGTCATTTTAAAACAAGCGATGGACTTGTGCTCCTCGCCCATCTTGCAGCTGGCCACCGGCGAATACCTGCGCCGCGGCCTGCTGTTGGACCACGTCAGTCAGATTATCGCTTCCTACCGCGAAAAGCGCGATTTGATGCTTAGAACGCTGTCGGAATATATGCCGAAAAGCGTATCCTGGACGCGGCCCGAAGGCGGGCTCTTTCTGTGGCTGACGCTTCCCAAACATATGGACGCCGCCCGGCTTCTGCCCAAAGCGCTGGAGAACAAAGTGGCCTATGTCGCCGGGGTGGATTTTTACCCGGACGGAAACGTGTTTAACGATATGCGCCTGAATTTCTCCTACTCCACCAAAGAGCAGATTGTGGAAGGGCTGAAACGTCTGGCGCAGACGATTAAAGACAATCTGTAATTGCTTCCGCTTTTAAAAATCCCGGGTGTGAGCCCGGGATTTTTTATGTACCCAACAAAAACGCCCGCCGGGCGGGCGTTGTATAACGAAGCAAAGAATTTTTTACTCCGGGTCGCGCACGACGGATATCTCGTGCCGGATTTTCACGTGCCGCGCCACCAGGCAGCGTTTGGCCACTTCCACCAGCGCGTTTTCGTATTTTTCCGGAAAGCCCGGCGGCAGATGGATGAACACTTTGATTTTGTCAATCACATATTCGCTGATGTTCCACTCCGGCTCCAGCGTCAGATACACGGTTTCCGGCAGGTTATGCTGTTTTAAAAAGTTCAGCACAAACACCCCGCTGCAGCTGCCCAAAGACGCCAGAAACAAATCAATCGGCGTGGGAGCGCTGGAGTCCCCGCCGTGTTCCTTGCTTTGGTCCGTCATAATCTCAAAGTCTTTTACCTGTACTTTTACTTTTTTGTTGCCTGCAAAGGTGATTTTCATACCCCCTACTCCTTGATTAGAATAATAACGGTGTACTGACAGTATAATTGCCGTCTGAAAAAAATCAAGGGGGGAGGGCGCCGTCTTCTTTTTTCAAGCGCAAAGATTCCGCTCTGCCGGGGTTTCCCGGGCCGTTGGTTCTAGGGGGAAAATAGGTCTAAAGACCCTGGTGCGCGCCGCGTGTTTTTGAGAGAATAATCATATAGCCCCAGAGGACACATGAAAAAAATTATTTCTGTTTTACTCCTTTTTGTATTTTGTTGCGCATCCGTTTGGGCGCAGAAGCCTCCGTTTAATGCGTTGGGCGCATCGCGCGGGGCGGTGAAATCAGCCCGTGCAGCGCGGCAGTTGGAACGTCTGTCCAACGCGCGCATTGAAGCCCTGGTGCGCCGGGGAAAAGAGCGTTTGGTCATTCAGCGCGCGCTTAGCGCGGCGGCGCGGGAAAATTCGCCGTTGGTGTCCATTTTAAAAGCCGGGGAGCTGAACCGCCCGCTTCTTACCGCGGCCTGGAAAGACGCTTCGCGCACCATGAACCGCTGGAAAGACGGCAATATAGTGGGACTCAATGCGTGGATGTTGGTGCTCGGCCACCGGATTAAAGAGGGAATGAAGCTCAGCTTGCGCCTTTTAGACGCGTTGGAAAAAGAGCTGCTGATGGCGCAGGAGCAGGCCGAAGCGGCCTATAAACTGCAATACGGGCACAAATTCGGCGCGGCGGTGCGCGCAGAGCAGTTTGACCAGCTGCCCGAATTCCGCGCGCTGTTGGGGGAATCCGTCGCCCAGCGTTTAAGCGATAATTTTCTTCCGCTTTTAAGCTCCGCCGACCGCGTACGCTTTTTAAAAGTATTGATGCAGGGCGTGTTTTCTTCTCCGGTAAACCCGCGGGAATTGAACCTGGCCGTCTTGAACAGAGAAGTGCAGGAAGGGCTGCATTTTATGGGCCCACGCATGAAACGCATAGACCAATACGGCGATATGAAGAACTGGATGCGCGAAGCCGCCCGCTCGGCCGCCGACGAAGCCGCCGCAAACGGCATAGAATCGCTTGTTGTGCTGAGGGGCTTGTTTGTAGAGAATCTGGAATCGTATGCCGCCCGCTTTGCCAAAGATTCGGCCTCGGCGCAGGATTGGCAGGAGCTTATAGAATTTTACCGAAGTAAATCCCGGCGGCCGCGGCGCTGAAAGTAAACCTTTTTCATAAAAAACCTCCGTTTGCAAACGGAGGTTTTTTATGAATACCTTAACAGAACCCCCCGGGCTTCTGCCCGGGGGGGCATGGCGTAAGGGAACTAAAAAATTCCCCCGGCTCCGCAAAGCCGGGGGAATGAGAAAGCGCGCGGCTTAATTAAAGAGCCACGTTTTAAGCAGGTAGCTTACCGCCGAAATGACCGCCGCCGCCGGAATGGTGATAAACCACGCCCAGACGATGCGGTTGGCCACGCCCCAGCGCACGCACGAAAGGCGGCGCAGGGAACCGATGCCCACAATCGCGCCCGTGATGGTGTGCGTGGTGCTTACCGGCACGCCCAGCACCGAAGCGATGAAGAGCGAAATGGCGGAGCCGGATTCGGCGCAGAAGCCGTCCACCGGGCGCAGGCGGGTAATCTTCTGCCCCATCGTTTTAACGATTCTCCACCCGCCCGAAAGCGTGCCCAGCGCAATCGCGCCGTGGCATAAAAGCACGATGGAAAGCGGCACGACAAACGCCCCTTGCGCAACGGCGTGCATTTCGTTATGGGTCAGCAGGAAATCGCGGATGGGGGCCACTTCGTTGCCGGCCAGCCCGCCCAGGAGCAGCATGCTGATGATACCCATCGTTTTCTGCGCGTCGTTGCCGCCGTGCCCCAGCGAGTACGCCGCGGCGGAGAGCAGCTGACCTTTGCGGAACCAGTGATCCACCTTATAGGGGTTGAACGGACGGCAGATGTTAAATACGGCAATACCGATCAGCATACTGAGCAGAAACCCCAACAAGGGGGACAGGAAGATGAACAGTATCGTTTTCAAAATACCGCCGGCCACCAGCGCATCAAGGCCGCCTTTGACAAATCCCGCCCCAATCAGGCCGCCGATCAGCGCATGGGAGGAGCTGGACGGAAGGCCCCACCACCAGGTGAGGATATTCCACACGCACGCGCCCATCAGCGCGCCGAATACCAGGTTGGCGTCCACAATTTGGATGTCCACAATGCCCGCGCCGATGGTTTTGGCTACGCCGGTGTGAAAGACCAAGAATGCCACAAAGTTAAAAAACGCGGCCCACGCCACCGCCACTTTGGGCGACAGCACGCGCGTGGACACCACGGTGGCGACCGAGTTGGCCGCATCGTGGAATCCGTTTAAATAATCAAAAAACAACGCCAGAATGATTAAGAATAATATCCAAAGCATAGCGCCGCCTTAGTTGTTCTTAACCAGAATGGATTCCACCATATTCGCCACGTGTTCGCAGTAGTCCGTGATGGTTTCCGCCAGTTCGTAGAGTTCTTTTTGCTTGATAACCATAAGCGCGTCTTTTTCGTTTGCAAACAGAGACGAAATGGCCTCGTCGCGCAGTACGTCGCCCTCGTTTTCCAGGCGGTTGATTTCCACGCACTGGTGCAGGGTTTCTTTCATATTTTTATTGCTTCTTAAAGAAGCCAGCGCTTTTTGCAAAGCTTTGGTGGTTTGCTCAATGGTGGCGGCCATTTTGCGACTGAACTCGGTGGGTTTCTGGATTTTGTAGAGGGAGAACCGGTTGGTGATTAAATAAATTCCGTCCACAATATCGTCCAGGCGGTTGGCCAGGGCCAGGATGTCCTCGCGGTCAAAAGGCGTGATGAAGGTTTCATTTAAAGTGTTGATGGTGGTGTGCGTCAGTTCGTCTCCGTAGTGTTCCATTTCGTGCATGGCGCGTACGTTTTCCGGCGTAAATTCGCCGTTGTCTACGAGTTTTTTGTAAAACTCGGCGGCGCGGACGATATTTTCAGCTTGCTTGTCAAACAGGTCAAAAAACTTTACTTCTTTGGGTAAGAACATATGTTGCTCCGTTAGTGTAGTTTATTTTCTCTATCTTCTTCTTGCTTCTTGCGGGCCCGGCAGTCCCGGACGGCCGGGGGGTTGCTGCATGTACTGCGTACAGATTTTTAAAAAACGCCCGTTTGCGTAAAACAAACGGGCGTAAACAAAGGCTAATTTTTTAACTCCTGCTTGAGCTGCTCCGGCAGGTTAATGGCCGCTTTTAACAGGAACGGACGCTTTTTGACCTCTTCTATAAAGGCGGCGTCGCGCAGCTTGTTGCGGTAATCTTTTTCCTGAAAGATGTAGCGGAACTTGGTGTATACGTCGTACGTTCCGGCCAGCAGGGCCACAATATCCTGCACGCCTACGATTTCCTCGTCGGTCGGGATGACGAAAATCTGCACCTTGGAATGGTCGGCCGAGATGCGGCATTCGGCTTTGTTGGTGTCGGCGGCGTTGTTGCGTTCTTCGTCCAGTACGATGCCGAAGTTTTCCAGTCCCTGTAAAATCATTTCGCGGATGTTGGTGGCGCGTTCGCCTACGCCGGCGGTGAAGACGATGCTGTCCAAGCGGCCCAGCGCCGCCATATACGCGCCGATGTATTTTTTAATGCGGTAGCATTCCACTTCCAGGGCGAGTTTGCACAGTTCGTCGCCGTTGGCGGCGCCTTTGCGCACGTCGCGCTGGTCGGCAAAGCGGTTGCCGGTCAGGGCGTACATACCGCTCTTTTTATTTAAAATGGTGTACATTTCTTCGGGGCTCATATTGAGCTTTTTCATCATATGGAAGCAGATGGAAGGATCAATATCGCCCGAGCGGGTGCCCATCACCAGGCCTTCTAAAGGGGTAAGGCCCATGCTGGTGTCCAAGCACTGGCCGTTTTTAACGGCCGTTGCGCTGGCTCCGGCGCCGATGTGGCAGACGATGGTGTTCACTTCGTCCACGTTTTTGCCCATCAGCACGGCGGCGCGGCGGGACGTGTAGAGTACGGAAGAGCCGTGGAAGCCGTAGCGGCGGATTTGATAATCGGTATACCAGCTGCGCGGCAGCGCGTACATATAAGAGGAAGCGGGCATGGTCTGGTGGAAGGCGGTATCCATCACGCAGACGTGCGTTACCTGCGGCAAAAGCGCGCGGGCGGCTTCAATGCCCATGATATGGGCCGGGTTGTGCAGGGGGGCCAAATCGGAAATGTTTTTAAGTTCGGCGATGACGCTGTCGTCCACGATGACGGACTTGGCAAACTTGCCGCCGTGCACGATGCGGTGCCCTACCGCGCTGATGACGTTGATATTTTCAATGACGCCGTGTTCTTTGTCGGTCAGGGTTTCAATCACGAGGTTAATGGCGTCTTTATGGTCTTTGCAGTTCTTTTTCAATTCAAAGGAGGGGTATCCGGGGCGGTCCTGGGAAATGAACGATCCTTCAATACCGATGCGTTCCACCGCGCCGGCGCAGAGGCTTTTCTTCTGGTCCCAGTCGTACACGCTGTACTTGACCGAAGAGCTGCCGCAGTTTAAAAACAATATAATCATGTTGGTTTGATTCCTTTTGGGGGCTCCCGCCAGGGGAGCGGAAATTTACGGAGGAAAATCCTCCCTCATTATTATTGTACCAAAAAGGGGTCCGCCGCGCGGAAAATTTTTACATTCCCGAATGTTTCTCTCCCAAATATCTAAAAGTAGCGTATTTTGCTGAACCCTGGCCAGGCCAGAGAAGGGAGCCCAGGCTCTGGGCCCTGGTCAGGCCAGAGTCCCAAGGCCCGGGACCCTGCGGCTGGCCCGGAGGGTGCGGCTTTTCGGGCTCGCTGTTACGGTACTTGGCGACATTGTTTAAACGGTGTGGCTCAATTAGTCGGATGACTCCGTTAGGGAAAGGGAGGGGCGGCTCGGTCTTACCAGACGGGTGCATACCCCCTTTGTTG
>NZ_CAUDSG010000035.1:0-15062 GCF_958451995.1 Candidatus Avelusimicrobium alvi | reverse complement strand
CTAAAAGCAAAGTGGAAGACACGTTATATGCGGCCAGCTTAAAAGTAAAAGGCGCAAAAACCGCCAGTTTAACCATTCCGGGGCAGGTGCAGACGGCGGGTAATGCGCAGGGTGCGTCGGGGCAGGATATGCATTGGAGCAACGAATATCCGTGCACGTACGCTGAAGTCGCTTCCGGAAGTACGGGGGAAATAGATTCCATTGAATATGGCGACTGGAAAGCCGACTTGTGGTATAACGAAAGCTGCGACGATAACGCGCTGGAAGAATTTAAACCGTCCGGCAGTAATGTTTCTTCGTGTACGGACTGCCGGCTGGTGGGGGGGACGCTGTCCGGCTCCAACTATTTTACGGAAGTAACATATCCCTTGGTCAGCCCGGATTATTTTGACCCGGACCGCGTTACCGATGACGGCGAGGATGCCGACCGCGAGTGGGGCTGTTACCAGCATAGCCTGGGCGACAAATGTTATTATACCGGTTACGGCGGTACTAAATACGAGTCCACCAGTTTTTTTGATTACACCAAAAATTTGCTTTCCAGCGACCCCGGAAGCGGCGATTTAACGGATGACTGGACCCAGTCCGCCAAATGCGTGGACAGCGGCGGGATGATTTCCTCTTCTTACCGCTCCGGCGACTGGACGCGCTTTTTAAGCTGGTACAGCGGTTATTTAACCGGCGGCGGTGTTTTGTGCTACTGGATAGCCATTAAAACCGAATGCCGCACCGTGAAAGTGAAATATAAAGAAAGTTCCAAAGTTGAGTGTGTCGGAAATAAAACGGAATTTAAAGACAGTTATTTGCTTAAATCTTATTAAACTTCGGTTAATGAGAACACCCCCGGCGGATGCGCAGGCCGGGGGTGTTTACTGTTTTCCAATCCAAAATCAGCGTATTAAATAGGCCTGTCCGCCGTCCAGCGCAACGGGCGGCTCGCCGCCCGCCTGGCCTTCGCAAAATTCTTTGCCGGCCTCGTTTAAGCCCATGCACGCCAGGCGTAAAAAGTTGCCTGTCGTCGTCAGTTTATATTTGGCGTGCGGATTGGGGTTTGTCTGCGTGAATACGGCTTCCCAGCAGGGTTCGTCCGGGTTGTCTTTCGCGCGGCAGAAAACGGCCGCCGTATAATTTTTAAGATTGGCCTTTTGCAGGCGTTCCGTCACGCGGTCGGCCTGTTCCTGCGTCATATTTTTCCCGGTTACAAAGTTTTTCTGCCGGCCCCACAGCATAACCGCTTCGGTCATGCGCGCGTTTTCTACGGCGTTAAAATAATACGGCAGCGCAATCGCCGCCAGGATGCCGATAATCAGCACCGTCACCAACAGCTCCAGCATCGTAAATCCGTTTTTTGTCGTCATCTTATTTTTTCGGCCCCGGCGCCAGCCATCCGCCCAGCACCGCAAGTAAAAGTAAAATAGGCCATTCTTTAGACGGCCGCACCTGAAACGTCCACAGCAGTCCCGCCGCACACGCAAGCGCAATAATTAAATATAAAACGGGCGGTGTTTTCATAATATGCGCACCTTGTAGCCTTCTTTTTCCAGCATTTGCGCGGCCGGGGCTTTTTTATCGCCCTGTATTTCCAGCCGGCCTTCTTTGACGGTGCCGCCGCAGCCGAGGGACTTTTTCATTTTTTTAAGCAAATCTTCTTTTCCCTGCGGATGAAGAGGCAGCCGCTCCACCACCGTCATTCCGCTGCCTTTGGCGTTTCTTAAAAAGCGTACGCGCACCGGTTCCGTCTGCTTTTTGGGTGCGCCCAGGCGGTTGCATACGCAGGGAATGTGCTTGCAGTGCGGGCAGAAGTCCGGGTCGGTGGAGAAGAAAATTTCGCTCATCAGTGCGCCTCGTCCAGATAGCTTTTCAGCAGGGTTTTCATTTCCTGCGAGTCGGTCTGCACGCCTAAAGACCAGGCGGCTTCGTGCAAAATGTCTTCCAGCATTTCCGGCAGGCGCGCCTGCAGGTCGCACAGGGCGAGGCTCCGGTCCAGCCGCAGGTAGTCTTCCAGCACGGTGGCCTGCTTCGCGCCCAGCAGGGCGCGCAGGGCGCGGGTGTTGTTCATTTTAAAACGGAAATACAGCGGGCCGCCGAAAGACAGGCGGTTTAAAAACTTGCGCGCCGAGAGCAGAAACAGCGTCAGGTTCTGCGCCAGCCGCTCAATGCGGATGGTTTTGGCCGTGTGCCCGTTGACGATTTCTTCCTGCGACACGATTTGCTTGTTCATCACCAGCCCGTAGGAGTTAAATTCCGTCATCCGGTAAAACCCGCGTTTGTTGGAAATCACAGCCGCGCCGTCCTGCACGGGCTGGAGGGGGAACTCCGGGTCCGCCATTACGCCGTAGGGCGCGCAGGCGGAGGAGGCCTTAATCAATTCCGGCAGGTGTTTGTAGTCCGTCAGCGGTTCTTCGGGGTAGAGCGGCATAACGGACATGGCGCACACCGTTTCGCCGTCGGCGGATACGTTCATGGTTTTGAGGTAATTGTCAAAATGGCTTTCGGCTTTGTCGTAGAGAATATGGCGCAGCCGTTCGGATTTTTTGCGGTGGTCTAACAGCCACGGCAGTTTTTCCGGGTGGACGATGGCTTCCGGGCGGCTGCTCTGCCCGGTGCGGATATAGGCGCGTTTGGATTTGCCCACCAGGTGCGGCGTTAAATTGCTTTGCGGAATGTTGATGACGATGAACATCCGGTCCCCGCGGTCATTTACGCAGATGTTGATGTCCACAAAGACGATAGGGTCAATATACACCTGGATGATGTCTTCAATGGAATTGCGGACTTTTTCGTGGTACGGAATGCCGAGAAACGGCGGGCGCGGCTTGTCGTTCTTGTCGTCCTGCACGCCCACGATAATGGTGCCGCCCATCGCATTGGCGAACGAGGCGATGGTTTTGGCGAATTTTTCGTGGTTTTTGGGCAGCATATACTTATAGTCCAGCTGTTTGCCTTCGGGCAGCTGGCGGCGGCAGAACGCTGCTACGTCGTGAAACGTCAAATCGTGTATGGGTTTGTCAAAAAGCATGGCGTTACCTCGTTAGTTCGCCTGCGGGCGTTTTAATTTATTATAATAAAATTATTGTACGTTAAACGGAAACTTTCAAGGATGTTATTATGAATTCTCCCATTCACGCGCTGGCCGGCGTGATTACCGAAAAATTCGCCGCCGCCGATCCCGCCGCCGCCGCACGCGCGCTGGAAAGCCTGGCTACGCACGAAATTCTTTTGTTAATCGGGCCTCTTAAAGCGCAGACGATTGTGGCGTGTCTGAACCCGATGAATCCGCCTAAGGCCGCCGCCGTGCTGCGCCGCCTGCCTTTGCGCCAGGCGTCTTACGTGCTGGCCCGGCTGGAAGTGCCGCAGGCCGCGCGGCTGATGAAAGAATTTTCCGTACCGTACCGCGAACGTATTTCCGCCGCGTTGGAGCCCGCTTTTGTAAAACTGCTGGCGGAAGCTTCGGCCTACCCGCCGGACAGCGCGGGGCGGCTGATGAATACCGATTTTGTGGCCGTGCGCACGGAATCCAAATTATCCGCGCTGGTGGAGCGTTTAAAAAGCCTGCCGCGCCGGAAACTGCCCGCCGCGTGCTTTGTAACGGGTAAAGACGGCGAACTCAGAGGCGTTATCCGCACGGCGGAACTGGCGTTTTATACCCCGCAGTCGGTCTGCGGTTCGGTGATGAGCCCGGCGCAGCCGCTGAACCCGCAGGACGGGGCGGAAAAGGCGCGGGAAGCGTTTGTAAAAGCGGAGACGGACGTTCTGCCCGTTGTAAACGAAAAGGGCGTTCTGCTGGGCGTTTTGGCTCGGGAAGCGCTGCCCTCCCAGCCGGACAAAAAGCCGTTTTGGAAGCGTCTGGCCGATTAATGACTGATTTAAACCGCCGTTTCTCCGCCCCGGGTTTCTTCGGGGCGGCTGTATATGCCGTCAAGCGGTATCTGTTAATACTTGTATTTATGTTATTTTTTATTATCCTATATAATATAGTATCCGGTATGCCGGGGGCCCGGCAGGCCGGCGGTTTAAAAATATAGGGTGGTATTTGCGGAATGTTCTGTGCTAAAATCTAAATATATTACGCGAAGGAGTATGAGTATGAAGAAAATTGCAGTCTTTGTATTATTGCTCGGCGCATGCGTTTTAAACGCCGAAGAAATGAAATTTGTTACCACTTTGTCTTCTCCGCTGGGGACGTTTGCCCAGCTGGAAACGGCAGACCCTTCGTCCCTTAGCTCGGTGCCGCTGGTGAACTTTTGCAACTCCCGCGCGTCCGCGGGAACGGTTACGTTGCAAGGGGCGGATACGTATCTGCAAACGCTGTCTTTGAAAAACGGCACCACCTTGGGCGGTAACACGCCGGAGTACCGCATTTCGGGCACGCTTAGCGTCAATAACAACAGCGAAGTAACGGGCGGGCGTCTGCTGGCGAATGCGGCCACGGTGTCGGGTGCCTCTTCGGCCAAGAGCAAAGTGGAAGGCGTGCTGTACGCCTCGGCTTTAAAGGTAAAAGGCGCGAAAACCGCCGGCTTGACGATTCCCTCGCAGGTGCAAACCAGCGGGGCGACGGGCGGCGGAGATGAAATGGAATGGAGCAATATTTATACGAAAGATTATAAATCGGACGGAAGCGCCACCGGGAGTGATTCTTATACTTCTTACTTGCTTAAAAGCAAAAGCGCCACTCCGGTAGAGCCGGAAAGCTATGAACACGAACCTTATGTAAAAACCGTCCAGGCGGCAAAAGTATGCGGCCGGCTTTCTTATGTCAATTATTGCGGCAGCAACCATAAGTCTGGCGATAAAGAAAAGAATGCCCATTATTATTATGCCGATAACATTACCCAGACGAGCAACTGGCAAAACCAAACCTGCAATATGTGCCAGTGGGATAAGCCGCGGGTGGCGTTTGCCGGCTATGTCAAAAAATCCGACACGTCTTATACCAATCAGTATAGCGTAACTGACTGCCCCTCCGGGTATACGGATGCACAGTTATGCCAGAATAACTGTGACCCGGCCGTAAAAGACTGTTCTTTTGTCTGTTTAAAAACGGCGGCCAATATCACGGGCTGCGGCAATGAGTTGATTCAACAGCAATGTATGTGTCCGTGCGGAACGCTCCCGGGGGAAGCGGCCTGTATGCCAACCTTTGACCTGAGCATGTCCGGGGTCTGTAAGCTCGACGGCTCCACTGCATGGGTGTTGACCTCTCAAACCGATTACATCTACGAACCCAAGCTGGGCGGCACGGGGCAGATTTTAGGATGCAGAGCCGTTTTATAAAACGATACAAATAAAAAACCCCGGGCTTGCCCGGGGTTTTTTGTGTTAAATCAGTTTACCTTGCTGCCGGGGGGCACGTCCCACGTAATCCATTTGTTGGCGCCCACGACGCTTCCTTTGCCGATGGTTACGTCTCCCAGCACGGTGGTTTCGGCGTAGATGATGACGTCGTCCTCAATGTTGGGATGGCGCTTAATGCCTTTGACGGGGTTGCCGTGTTCGTCTAACGGAAAGCTTTTGGCGCCCAGGGTAACGCCCTGGTAGAGCTTGACGTTGGCGCCGATGACGCACGTCTCGCCGATGACGACGCCGGTCCCGTGGTCAATAAAAAACCCGGGCCCGATGGCCGCGCCGGGGTGGATGTCAATCCCGGTCAGGCTGTGGGCGTATTCGGTAACGATGCGCGGAATCAGGCGTACGCCCCGCGCGTGCAGAAAGTGCGCCATGCGCTGCAGCGTAACGGCGGTTACGCCCGGATAGCACAAAAGCGGCTCCACGGGGCTCATAGCCGCCGGGTCGCCCTCGTAGGCGGCGTTTACGTCGCTGATTACCAGGCGCTGAATGTCCGGCAGGGCGCGGATAAAGTCGGCGGTGATTTGCCTGGCTTTTACTTCGCAGGCGGAGCAGTCGGCTTTTTCTTTGCATAAAAAACACAAAGAATTTTTTATTTGCTTTTCCAGCTGTGCGCCCAGCTCTTCCAGCGGGGCGGGGCAGCCGCCGTCCTGCGCGCATTCCAGCGGATATTGGTATAGGAAATCTTTTAACGCGCAGAAAATTTCCACCGTCTTTTTGGCGGAGGGGATAAATTTGGCTTTTTGGTAGAAATTTTTGTCAAAGGTGCTTTTCAGCTCTTTGGCGGTTTGTGCAAAAAGGTCGCTCACGGATGCCTCACATTTTGAAATCTTCGCCCAGGTACAGGCGGCGGGCGTTGGCGTCGTTAAGCAGGGTGTTTTGATCCCCTTCCACCAGGATTTTCCCGTCGTAAATCAGGTAGGCGCGTTCGGTCAGCGGCAGGGTTTCGCGCACGTTATGGTCGGTAATCAGCACGCCGATGCCCTTGTCTTTGAGTTTAAAAATCATATGGCGCAGGTCGGATACGGTGATGGGGTCAATCCCCACGAAAGGTTCGTCCAGCAGGATAATTTTCGGGTTGCTGATCATACAGCGCGCAATTTCCATACGGCGTTTTTCGCCGCCGGAAAGCGTCCAGGCTTTTTGTTTGGCCAGTTTGGTAAGGCCAAACTCGGTGAGCAAGGCGTCCACGCGGCGTTTCTGTTCCTGCTTGTCGTCCAAAATGCGTTCCAGCACGGCCAGCAGGTTTTCTTCTACCGTCAGGCCCTTAAAAATGGTGGGTTCCTGCGCCAGATATCCCAGGCCGTGGCGGGCGCGCTCAAACATCGGCAGGGCGGTAACGTCCGCCCCGTCAATAAATACGCGGCCTTTGGTGGGGCTGATAAAGCCCACCATCATATAGAAAGAAGTGGTTTTGCCCGCGCCGTTGGGGCCCAGAAGCCCGACGATTTCGCCGGATTTGACGTTAATGTCCACCCCTTTTACGACCATGCGGTCC
Organism: Candidatus Avelusimicrobium alvi; assembly: GCF_958451995.1. Lineage (NCBI taxonomy): Bacteria > Pseudomonadati > Elusimicrobiota > Elusimicrobia > Elusimicrobiales > Elusimicrobiaceae > Candidatus Avelusimicrobium > Candidatus Avelusimicrobium alvi. Next base: position 8,218 of record NZ_CAUDSG010000035.1, on the reverse strand, counting down.
TTGTATACTTTGACGATTTGTTCACTGCGTAGCTGCATATATAAAACCCCTAAAATTTGTCGTTTATGGCCGAATCGTTGAGCCGGGGGGACACCACCCACCCCTGCACTTTTCCGTCCAGGACTACCTGGCGGCCTTCGTTGTCGGACTGTACCTTATCCGCTATTATAGCAAATGTGCCCTGTTCGCTTTGGCCGCTTAACAGCGGGCGCGCGCCGTAGGCGTAGGACTGGTTGGTGTTGCCGTCGTAGACGATGGTTTGGGCCTGCAGCGTGCGCTGCGGGTCGGCCAGCGCCGCGCCGCCTTCCAGCACCAGGTGATTTTTCGCCTGCTGCAGCGTGGCTTTCTGGGCCGTGAGCGTCTGCAAACCTTCGGGCGTGGGGCGTTCCACGCGCACGTCTCCTTCCAGTACAAAAATTTCATCGGCCAGGTTAAACGACGCTTTGCGGGCATAGGCCGTAACGGGCTCCTGTTTTCCGTCGGTGTAAATCAGGCGGATTTTTTTGCCTTTGTCGGCGCGCAACTCGCCTTTTTGCGTTTTGTAATTGTAGCGGGCGCGGTCGGCATACGCCTGATAGACGGGGCCGTTGGGTTCGGCTTGTTTTAAGTAAACGTTTCCGCTTGCGGAAAAGCGGCTTTGGGCGCGTTCGGAGAGGGCGTAGTCCGAGCGGAAAGCGTATACGCCGTTGTCGTAAGAAACGTTGCCTTTAAATTCTTCCTGCTGTTTGTCTTTATAGATGACCCAGCTGTCGCTGGACACCAGCCCGCCCAATACGGGGGGCAGCGCGGCCGCCGCGTCTTTTTTGTTTTTAAGCGAATGTTTGGCCTGCTCCAGGTGCGGCTTGGCCGGAGGGATTTTAAGGGCGGGTCCTTCCGCGCGCACGGTTTTGCAGCCGCTTAACAGGAAAGCGGCCGGCAGGGCGGCCAGGAGGAAAAGAACAAATTTTCTCATAACGTGTTTTTTTGCAGTTCCCGCGCGTCCGCCGGGAGGCGGGTGGTTTGTTTTTTAATTTCAATTTTGACGAGCTTGGAATCCGTTTCCACGCCGCCGCGCGCCGTTACTTTCGCGCCGCCGCGGGTGATGACGGTTTTGCCGTCGGACCAGATGCGGTCTTTATCCACGTCGTAAAAAAAGCGTTCGGCTTCAATGACCAGATTCTCGGTAAACGACTGGATTTTCGCGTCGCCCTCAATGGTAACCAGTTTGGCCGTATAGTCAAAAATACCGGTTTTGCCCGTAACGCCCGCGCTGTCCTCTCCGTTTTCTTTAAGCAGCAGGTCCGGATTTTTTAACGTGGCGCTTTTGAGGTCGGCAAAGTCCACCGCGTCGGCGCGCAGGAGCCATTTTTTGTGGCTGTCTTTGGATTCAAAAATAGACACCTGGCTGGCCAGCTGCATGCCGGCGTCTTCGGCGGGGGAAAAGTCCCCGCTGCCGCCGCATGCGCCCAGCCACACAAGCCCCGTCAGCAAAAGCGTCAGTTTTTTCATTTTTTATCCAAAAGCGCCAAAAATTCAATCAAGTCTTTTTCGTCAATAATGCCCACCACTTTTCCCGTCCGGTCCAATACGGGCAGGTTGTCCACGTGCGTGGCGTGAATCATTTTGGCGGCTTCAATGGCCGGCACCGTGTCCAAAATATGATAGGGGTTTTTTGTCATCACTTCGGTGATGTTTTTGTTTAACACGTCCGCGCCCGTCTGCAGAATGCGGCGCAGGTCCCCGTCCGTAAAATAGCCGAGCAGGCGGCCTTTTTTGTCCACGATGCTGGTGGCTCCGGCGGCGCCCGTCCGGGTCATTACAAACAGCGCGTCCTGCACGGAGGCGTTCTCGCGCACGACGGGATTATTTTTGCCCTTGCGCATCACGTCTTTTACCTGCTGGGTAAGCAGTTTGCCCAGGGATCCGCCCGGGTGGAAGACGGCAAAGTCGCGCTTTTCAAAATGTTTCACTTTCATCAGGCACAGCGCCAGCGCATCGCCAACCGCCAGCGTGGCGGTGGTGGAGGCGGTGGGAGCGAGGTTGTACGGGCAGGCTTCGCGTTCAATGTGGATGGTGATGTGTATGTCCGACATCAGGGCCAGCTTGGATTTGTCGTGCCCGGTCATGGAGATGATGGTGAGTTTGCGCCGCTCCAGCGACGGGAGTATTTTATTGATTTCTTCCGTCTGGCCGGAAAAAGAGATGGCGAGAATCACGTCCCCGGGGGTAATCATTCCCAGGTCCCCGTGCAGGGCTTCCACCGGGTGCACAAAGAAGGACGGCGTGCCCGTGGACGCGAGCGTGGCCGAAATTTTGCGGCCGATAATGCCGCTCTTGCCGATGCCCAGCACCACGACGCGGCCTTTGCTTTTGGCAATTACGTCCACCGCCTGCAGGAAATTTTTATCAATGCTTTTTTTGCTCAGTTCCAGCGCCTTGTGTTCAACTTCCAGCACGTGGCGCGCCATATTTTTAACAACGGTTGGGGAATATTTTTTTGTCGTCATACGTTTACCTGGCCGGATGGGTCCACGGGGCCGCTTCGGGCGCGGGACGGTGCTTTTGATACGGAGCGGGCAGTTTGTCCGTTGCGTACGCAAGCGCAAAATACGCCGCCGTGCACGCAGCCAGCAGCGCGCCAAATACTTTGGCGTGCCACACAAGCGCAGGCTTCCAGGCGGAGTGAGTAGTCATTATTTAAATTTCTTGACCACCTGGTCAATGGCGCACAGTTCGCGCGTCATCTTGGCGGCCAGTGTTAAATCCAGCGAATTCGGGCCGTCGGAAAGCGCGTGGTCCGGGTCCGGGTGCGCTTCAAAAAACACGCCGGCGATTCCCAGGGCCGTCGCCGCTTTGGCGAGCACCGGGGCCAGCTTGCGGTTTCCGCCGGTGGCCGCGCCCAGCGCGCCGGGCTTTTGCACGGAGTGCGTGGCGTCAAAAATCACCGGGTATCCAAACTGTTTCATAATTTCCAGCGAGCGCATATCCACGATTAAATCGCCGTAGCCGAAGCTGGCGCCGCGCTCGGTCAGCAGGATGTTGCGGTTGCCGCGGGATTCAATTTTTTTGATTACCTGTTCCATCGCGGCCGGGGATAAGAACTGGCCTTTTTTGACGTTAACCGCGCGCCCCGTGTCCGCACAGGCGAGCACCAGGTCCGTCTGGCGGCACAGAAACGCCGGAATCTGCAAAATATCGGCCACCTGGGCCACTTCTTCGGCCTGCCAGGGTTCGTGCACGTCCACCACGAGCGGCAGCCCCGTAAGCGCCTTGGCTTTGGCCAGAATGTCCAGCCCCCTGGACAGGCCCGGCCCGCGGTACGCGTCCACGGAAGTGCGGTTGGCTTTGTCAAAAGAAGCTTTTAAAATAAAAGGGTGTTTGGTTTTGGCTATCAGGGCCTTGAGTTTTTTGGCCGTGTCAAGATAATGTTTTTCGCTTTCAATGACGCACGTGCCCGCCATAAACGCCAGGGGCAGGTTATTGGAAATTTTGTAATTGCCTATTTTGATGATTTTCTGCATATACATATCATAGCAAATTTTGCCTGCGTTTCTATAGTCAAAAAGCCGGAAAAAACTTGTATTTTCGCGCCGGGTGTTTTATACTATTAGCCGGGGGGTTCCCCGTTAAGGAGGATGTTATGAAGAATGGTTTTACCCTTATTGAGCTGTTGGTAGTGGTGCTGATTATCGGCATTTTATCGGCTATTGCGCTGCCGCAGTATGAAACGGCGGCGGAAAAAAGCCGCGCTTCGGAAGCGTTCGTAAACGGCAAAGCGGTGCTGGACGCGATGAACCGCGCCATTAACGAGCGGCCGAACGAGTATCCCAACACCCGCGCCTCGCTGGACATACAGCTTTCGGGCGGGGAGTGGAACGCCGCGGCCAACCAGTACAAGACGAAAGCCTTTACGTATGATTTATCCAAAGGGGACCGGCTGGAAGTTACGCGCAGCCTGGGCGGTTCGGAAAAATACGTGCTGACTTTTTATAATAATTTAAGCAGCCGCGGGGACGCGCGCACCTGCAAGCCTACGGGCGATACGGCCACCTCTCTCTGCAAGTCTTTTACCGGCAGCGGATACGAGATGGAATAACAGGTTTTCGCGCATAAAAAATCCCGGGCGTTTTTACAAGCCCGGGATTTTTTTGCGGCGTTTAAAAATTAATGCGCGCCCGTGCTGCCGAACCCGCCGCTGCCGCGCGACGTGTCCGAAAGTTCTTCGGCTTCTTCAAAAGACGGATACAGCGTGGGCAGTACGACCAGCTGCGCCACTTTCTGCCCCGCTTCAAACACAAATTCCGTATCGTTTAAATTGTACATGCATACCAGCAGTTCGCCGCGGTACGGCGCGTCCACCAGGCCGGCCATGGCTTTAATGCCCCGGCTTTCTACGGAGCTTTTGCCCCAGATAATGCCGGACGTGTTTTCCGGCAGTTCCACGGCTACGCCCGTGCGCACTTTTACCACGCCGCGCGCGGGGAGAACCGTGCGTTCCAGCGCAAACAAATCCGCGCCGGAGTCCGTCGGATGCGCGCGCAAAGGCAGGCGGGCGCGCGGGTCTAATTTTTTTACTTTCATAACGGGTTGGTTCATACTTAAATCATTAATTTCTCAATCTGTCTTAACGCGTTGGACGCATAGACTTTTACGGAGTCGTTCCCCGTTTTGGCCAGCAGGTTCAGCTGGGGGATGAGGCTTTTTAACAGACCGATGTCAAACGTACGGTCCGAGGTGTAGTTAAAAGCGTCCGGGTTGGATAGTACGCCCGCCATATAAGCGGCCGCGCGGGCGGCGTTGATGCGTTCGTTCTGGTTGGTGCTTAGCAGGCCCTGGCGGATGACGTCAATGGCGTTGCCCGTCATAAATCCAAGCGCCAGCGCATAGGTGGAAGCGGACGGGGTGGTGTAATCGCGGCGGAGTTCTTTGGCTACGGCTTCCAGCGTGTATTGACGGTTTTGGGCGAGCCCAGTGGCAATCTGCGCCTGGGTGTTGGCGTCTTGTTCCGTCTTAGCCATTTTTAAAAGCTGTTTGGCGGCGGCTTCGCTGTGCAGCGTGCCCAGCCACGAAGCGGCGGCGGCGCGCGTTTGGTCGTCGGACGACGCGGCGGCCTGCTTGAGGTATTTGAGCAGGTGTTTGGGCTCTTCGGCCAGCAGGTTCATGGAGCGCGCGGCGAAAGCCGGGTCAAAAATATAAAGGTGTACGACTTCCTGCACATACGCTTTGTTCTGCGGGTTGACAATGCCGTATGCGCCGGCGGCGTAGGAGCGGAGCACGGCGTCTTTGCTTTGCAGGGCGCCTTCCAGCACGGGTATCAGTTCTTCGTGCGCGGAGCCCATGGCGGTTACGATGACGGCGGAAAAAGTTTGTTTCAGCGGGTCTTCGCTTCTTAAAATCAGGTTAAACAACGCCGGTTCCTGCGCTTTGGCGGGCGGCGTTTTAACCAGGCTGGCGCCGGCGGCAAAGACGGTGTCCGGGTCTTTGGCGGTGCGGAACAGGTCCAGCACGCGTTGGTTTTCCGAAGCGGAACGGTTATTTTTTTGTAAAAGGGGCAGCGCGTTTTTAAGTGAAGTCTGCGCCGAAACGTTAAGCGCCGCAAACAGGGCGGCGGTGAGTAAAAAAGTCAGTTTGTGCATGGTATAAAATCCTCTTATTTAAATTATACCATTATAAGCCGCGCAATATGAAAAAGCCCCGCCGGGGAATGGCGGAGGCTTTTTAAACGGAAAAAGGGGGTTAGCGTACGGAAAGGGCTTCCGTCAGCCGTTCGGCGGCCACGGCGTGTTTTTGGCGTCTGTCCGCGCTGTTGGCGTAGACGTGCAGTTCTTCCTGGTCTTTTAGCACGACGATCTTCGTGTTTCCCAGCGCCAGCAGAAAGCGCAGATTGGTTTGGTTTTTCATAAGACAACTCCTGATAAATCGGTTTCTTTATCATACTTTAACTGTTTGAAGGGCAATCTGCAAGGGTCTTTAGACCCACGCGGAAAATAGGACCTGGCCCGGGCCGTGCGGGATATGATAAAATACCCGCATGAAAAAAATTTATCTTGCGCTGGCGTGCGTTTTTATCGCCTCTTTATGCTCCGCCCAGGAAGATGAGCGGATGATTATCAATCCCGGACGGGAAACCTTCGTCCACTTCCCTTCCGCCGTGCTGGGCAATAAATATACGATGACCGTTTTCCTGCCCGAAAAATCCGTACCGCTTTCCAAGTATTATCCCGTGGTGTATCTGCTGGGCGCGGGCCCCAAACAGGCGCAGGAGGCGCAGGCGTTTTTGGAAAAATACAAAGCGCTCGTCGTGGGGATTAATTTTGAAGAAGCCGACTATAAAAAAGACAACCGCATCGCGGAATTTATTTCGCGCGAACTTATGCCGTATATTGACACCAATTACCTGACGCTCACCCGCCCGGAAAACCGCGTCATCGCCGCGCGCGGCAAAAGCGCGGCGATTGTGGCGGCGGAACTGTTTGCCAAGCCCAATTTATTCGGCGGCTTGTCGCTGGCAGGCGCGGGGGACGCGGTAAAAAACATTCAGCTGCCGGCCGGGCCGGCGCGCGTATTTGTGGCCGGTACGCAGAGCGAGCTGGCGCTGGCGCAGCAAACGCTGGAAGCCGCCGGGCTTTCGTATGGTACGGGCTTTGCGCTGGCGTATGCGGGCCGCGCGGCGGGCTGGTTTAACGCCCTGCCGCTGGATTATTTCTTTGCCCCGGCGGACAAGGCGGCGCTTCGCCGCCTGAGCGCCAAGACGGATGTTTCTTCTCTTTCGCTGGATTCGGACGAAACGGCCTTGCTTACCGTAACCGCGGTTTTAAAGAACGGACGGAAGTTTGCGTACGTGCCGGTTTCCCTGCGCGTAAGCCCGCCTTATTTGGATTGGGACGCGTCCCGCGGCGCATTATCCGTACTGCCCGGTGCGGAAGCCGGAACGGTGCAAATCCGCGGGGGTGTGGACAAAACCGCATTCCGTACAAAAATAAAGCTTAAAAAACAATAAAAATGCTCTAAAAAGGGCTTTTTATGCAAAAAAAATTATACTTGTCAACAGTTTTTTAAAAAATTTTAAAAAAACGGGGAAAGGAGAGGAAAATCACTTTCTCCGTCGGGAAAAAGAAGAAAATTTCAGTTATTCCCCTATACAAAAGGCAAGTTATCCACAAAAAACCGGGGTTATCCACAGGTTGTGTTGGCAACGCGGTAAGAAAAATTCCGAAAAAGCGCTTTCGCGCGGCCTGATGTAGAGTAAAGGGGGAATTATCCACAGGTTATCCACAGTATGTGGATAAACGGGATAACGTAAAATCTTGACTGTTCCCGGCAAGGTTTTGCTATAATCTTGACAGGAGGAATTCTATGAAATTAAGAACCGTTTTGCTGTTTGTTTTTTCCACCGTTCTGTTTGCCTGTTCATCCGCCCAGAAGCAGGAAGAAGATATTCCGCGTCCGCCCAAGCAGGACCCGGTGATTGAGGAGCAGGCCAGGAAGAACGAAAAACTGTATAACCAGAGCGAAACCCGCATGGCCAAAACCCTCAAACTCCCGGCCATTACGTATGAATTTGACTCCATCCGCCCGCCGGATTACGCCTATCCGTTCCTGGACAAAGTGGCTAATGTGATGAATCAGTATCCGTCCCTGCACTTGATTGTGGAAGGCCATACGGACGTGCTGGGTTCCAAGGAATACAACTATTGGCTGGGCGCGTCGCGCGCGGCCGCGATGAAGGCGTATTTAGTCAGCCGCGGCGTAAATGCGGAACGCATCCGTATTCATTCCCACGGCAAAGACCGCCCGCTTACGCTGGATAATTCCAGCGACGGCCGCCGCACCAACCGCCGCGTGGAATTTTCGTTCACCAAGCGTCCCTGGAATTCCGTTTATTAAGGTATAGCTGATTTTACAGCCCCCGGTTCTTACGAGCCGGGGGTTTTTGTATGGATTTTTGCACTGTGTCCGGTCCCTGCGGGCCGCCTGGATGGGTGTGTCCGTTTTGTTGTTTTATGCAGGTCTTAGCCCTGTCTATAAAACGCCTCAAGGCGGAAGAATGTTTTTACTTGTTTGAGCGAAGCGAGTTGTAAAAACATCCGCCGCGAGTGCGTTTTATAGGGCCCGACCTGCGAGTTTTTTGCCTACTTTTTGTCGGCACAAAAAGTAGGAAATAGTTTTGGAATTCTATCAAAGAAAAGGAAGTATAATTTTTTGCTTCTTTTAGAAATAAAAGAAGAAAGATATAAAA
>NZ_CAUDSG010000034.1:0-15238 GCF_958451995.1 Candidatus Avelusimicrobium alvi | reverse complement strand
TGGCAACATTGTTTAAACAGTGTGGCTCAATTAGTCGGATGTACCCGCATAGAGAACCGTCCCCTGGAAGGGGGCTTGTATTGTTTTTTTTTTTTGATAAATTGGGGGAAGACCTATTGGGTCGTATCCCCTCGCATACCTTGCTTAAACTCTTTTCTAAGGGGATATTTAGGCCATTCCCGTAAGGATGGAAGGAGTTTCTATGAAACGAGTTTTAACCGTCTTAGTTTTACTTTCCGGCGCGTGTGTGTTACACGCCGAAGAGATGAAGTTCGTTACGACGTTATCGTCTCCCTTGGGCACGTTCGCCCAGCTGGAAACTGCGGACTACAGCGCCACCACGTCCGTACCATTGTTAAACTTTTGCAATACGCGTTCCTCTGCCGGTACAGTAGCACTTAAAGGAGCGGACACTTATCTGCAGAGCTTAAACTTAAAAGCGAATACAACCCTGGGCGGTAATATAAAAGAGTACCGCATTTCGGGCACGCTTAGCGTCAATAACAACAGCGAAGTAACAGGAGGGCGTCTGCTGGCGAACACGGCCACGGTGTCGGGCGCTTCATCGGCTAAGAGCCAAGTGACTGATACGCTGTATATGAGCAGTATGAAGGTAAAAGGCGCGAAAGCTGGCAGTTTGACGATTCCCTCGCAGGTGCAAACCAGCGGGAGCGGCAATAATGACGAGCTGGAATGGAGCAATATCTACACGAAAGATTATAAATCGGACGGAAGTACGACGGGGAGTAATTCGTATACGTCGTATTTATTAAAGACGAAAGTGCGGTGTGTAGCGTCGGAAGCGACGGCGTGCACGTCTTCTAAAGGGACGTGGGATGACACGGACTGCAGCTGCACTTGTCCGAGCAATATGATTTTAAAGAACGGGAAATGCATAGGCAAGTTCAGCCCGAAAGTGATAGACATAGGCGTACTGGTGAATTGTCATTATACGCCTGACTCAGGTGGAGGAAACCGCTATTGGCGCAAAGAATGTTCGGACCCGGATGCGGATCCTTATAATTGTTACAACACCGGGTGGGACAATTATCCTGCCAATGTGATTTGTTACAGCAGTGAGAAGCCGTGTTGTGTGCATACATATGAGTTCTATCAAGGCGGGTCGCTGGTTAAATCCCCCAAGACGGATACGGCCGCCGAGCGGTGGCTGTTTTGGGAAGGGGGGAGCTATATGGGCGGACAATTGAACAACAGATATTTTTCCGGGGGCTCTATGCCGGCATGTAACGGGAGTGATTATCAGTCTATTTGTGATTCCCAGTGCACGGCGGGGGCTTCTTCCTGCTCGTATAAGTGCCTGATTTCCAAAAGCGTTCCCGGCTGTGTGAACGGTACCTATAAATATAGTTCCGGCACCAGCTGTAATAACGCTTCCGGCACCGGCCAAGTGCTTACCTGCGTGAGCGAATAATTGTATCTATAAGAACCAAGAACCCGGGTTCCAAACGGAGCCCGGGTTCTTGGCATTTAACGGGCACGGTTTATTTTTGCTCATACAAATCCCCGCCGGAATGGGGAGTTTAAAAACATTATTTAGCGGGTTTTATTTTAATGTGCGTTTTAAATTTTCAGCGGTGTTCCCCGTTTACGGTATGCCGGGGGCGACGCACAATGCGTGGCCAACGGCAAAACGTACGACAGTTTCTTGCTGCAGGGCCGCTGATTTTCCGCTTGGCCCGGGGCATATGCGCCGGGTGCGTTCGGGCCAAATTTGCTAAAATATAATTATGAAAATACCGGCGCTGTGCCCGTTGGACGGCCGCTACAGCGGCAGACTGGGCGCGCTCAGAAGTGTGATGAGCGAGGCCGCCTTTACTGCATCCCGCGTGCGCGCGGAGGTTGCCTGGTTTGAAATCCTTTCCCAATTAAACCTTCCCGGTTTTAAACCGCTTTCCGCTTCGGAGCGGAAACTGCTGGCGGACGTCTGTACCCTTTCCGAAAAAGATTTGGACGTCCTGCGCGCGCTGGAATTTGACGGCTGCCAAAACATCCCGCCCACCAAACACGACGTAAAAGCCGTGGAATACTTTTTAAAACTCCGTTTAAAAAATACTTCTTTAAAAGACCGCCTGGAATGGCTGCACTTCGCGCTGACGAGTGAAGACGTCAACAGCGCGGCGTATGCGGTGTTATTGTCAGACGGGCTGGAAAAAGCCCTGCTGCCCGCTTTGGAAACTTTGCAAAAAGAACTGGCTAAGCTGGCTAAAAAAGAGGCGCGTTCGGTTTTGCTGGCGCGTACGCACGGCCAGCCCGCCGTTCCGACCACCTTTGGCAAAGAAATGCGCGTATTCGCCGAGCGGCTGGCGCGCCAAATCCGCGCGCTTAAAACGCGTGAAATTTCGTTTAAATTTGCCGGCGCGGCGGGGCATTACAACGCGCATTATGCGGCGTTTCCCGCCGTCAACTGGCCGCGCGCGGCCCGGCGTCTGGCGGCGGCGCTTAACAAAGGCCGCAAAATAAAACTTTTTTTAAGCCCGGTTTCCACACAGGTGGACAACCGCGACAGCTACGCCGAACTGTTTGACAACCTGCGCCGCGCGGACGTGATTTTGCAGGATTTCTGCCGGGATATGTGGCAGTATATTTCCGCCGGGCTGGTGCGGCAGAAAGCAGTCCGCGGGGAAGTGGGTTCTTCCACCATGCCGCAAAAAGTAAACCCGATTGATTTTGAAAACGCCGAAGGAAATTTGCAGCTGGCGGACGCTTTGTTTGAACTGTTTTCGCGCAAGCTGCCCGTGTCCCGCCTTCAGCGGGATTTGTCGGACTCCACGGTGCTTCGCAATATGGCGGTGGCGTTCGGCTATGCGCTGACGGCGTACCAGTCCGCCGCCAAGGGGCTTGAAAAAACAGCTTTTGACCGCGCCGCCGCGCGCGAAGAATTAAACGCCCATCCCGAAGTGCTGGCCGAAGCCGTGCAAACCGTGCTTCGCGCGGCGGGATACAAAAACGCGTACGAAACCCTGCGCGATTTTACGCGCGGGAAAAAAATGACGGCGGCGTTGTTTCACGAATTTATAGAAGGGTTGGCCGTTGACGGGCCGACCAAGTCAAGACTGCGCGCGCTCACGCCCGAAAACTATCTCGGGCGGGCGGCCGATCTTGCGGAGGGAAAGTATGATTGATATTGTCTGCGGCGGCCAAGCCGGCGATGAGGGAAAAGGAAAGATTTCCGCTTATTTGTCTTACAAAGGGGATTATGATTACTGCGTGCGCGTGGGCGGGCCCAACGCCGGGCACACCGTGGTGCAAAACGGCAAATCGTATACGCTTAAAAATATCCCGTCCGGGTTTTTAAATCCCAAAACCAAATTGGTGCTGGGCGCGGGCGCGTATACCAAAACGCAGTGGCTGTTGGAGGAGCTGAAAGTTACCGGCACGCGGGACCGTTTAATCATTGACCCGTATGCCGTGCTGATTTCCGACGAGCAAACCGCCGCCGAAAAGAACGCTTCGCATTTTATGGAACACATCGGCAGCGTGGGGACGGGGCTCGGCCAGGCGGTGCGCGACCGCATTGAACGGCGCAGCATTACGTTTGCCAAAGACGAACCGCTTTTAAAAGATTTTATTCAGGACGTGCCGGAACTTTTAAACGGATGTCTGGACAAAGGCGGTCAAATCCTGCTGGAAGGCACGCAGGGGATTAAGCTCTCGCTTCTGCACGGCGAATATCCGTTCGTTACGTCGCGCGACACCACCGCATGTACTTTTTTGGGCGAAGCCGGCCTCGGCCCCAAAGGCGTGCGGGACGTGTACGTAGTGTTCAAACCCTACATCACGCGCGTGGGCCCCGGGCCGCTTGAGCGGGAACTGACCGACGAAAAAGAACTGGAACGCTACCACACCAAAGGGCACGAAATCGGAAGCGTCAGCAAACGCCTGCGCCGTATCGGCGCGTTTGAAAAGCGTTCCGCCGCGCGCGCGATTATGATTAACGGATGCACGAAAATCGCGATTACGCACATTGATATGTTTCCGGGCAACGACCGCGTGAAAAAATACGAAGACTTTACGCCCGAAGCCCAAGCGTTTTTGGAGAGCTTAAAACGGCTGTCCGCCGAAGTGTATCCGCACCCGCAGGTGGCGCTGGTTTCCACCGGCCCGGATATGGAAGACACCTTGGTGCTGTAAGCTGTTTTTTCCATTTAAAACCCCGCTTGTAAAAGCGGGGTTTTTCATTCCCGCGCGCGTGTTGCGTTTGTTTCGCCGAGAAGTTATAATAAAAACAGGGGGAATACTATGAAAGATATCGTTTTTGATTTAGGCGGCGTTCTGATTGATTGGAACCCGCGCCATTTGTATAAAAAAATTTTTGCTTCGCCGGAAGAGATGGAATGGTTCCTCTCCAATGTGTGCACCCCGCAGTGGAACACGCAGCAGGATGCGGGCCGTCCGTTTGCGGAAGGACTCGCTTTGGCAAAAGAGAAGTACCCCAAATACGCCGCGCAGATTGACGATTATTACGCCCGCTGGGAAGAAATGCTCGGCGGTCCCATCAAAGGCACCGTGGCCCTGTGGCGCGAACTGAAAGACAAAGGCTACCGCATTTACGCGCTGACAAACTGGTCCGCCGAAACGTTTCCCGTCGCCAAAGAAAAATATGATTTTCTGCGGCAGATGGACGGCATTTTAGTGTCGGGAGAAGAACGCCTGGTCAAGCCGGACCCGGCCATTTACGCGCGCTTGTTAGAGAAATTCAACCTACACTCGCCGGACTGCGTGTTTATTGACGACAACGCGGCCAACGTGGCGGCCGCCGCCAACCTGGGTTTTGACGCTATCCTGTTTAAAAGCCCGGACGCTTTGCACGCGGAACTGATGCGGCGCGGTCTGTTATAAAATTTACGCGGCAAAAAGAACCCCCGGGGCTAACGCTCCGGGGGTTTTGTATTTAACGGAACTTAATCGGCTTTGCTTACCAGCACTTCCATTAATTTGTGGCGGCGGAATTTGCGCGGGTCCATCCACAGGCCGCCGGCTTTGATTTTATCGTTCTTGCCCAGTTCGCGGCCCAGCTGTTTTTCCGCCCACTGGACTACGTTGATATTCGCCGGCAGGTCTTGCGGCGCGGGCACGCCCAGCTGCTGAAACACGTCCGCCATTTTGGCGCTGGCGCTGGCCACCAGAGACGCGCCGAACGGGCGGATGTAGGCGGGGAAAAAGTCGTACTCGTCTTCAATTTCGCCCACCATTTCTTCAAAAATATCTTCCAGCGTCAGAATGCCGGTGATGGTATTTCCTTCCGTTACGAGGCAGATATGCTGTTTGCTTTTCATCAGCTTTTCCAGCGCGGCGGAGATGATGGTGTCCGCATCCAGGCGCAGGATGGGGCGGATGATGGTGCGCGCGGACGTGGGCGAACCGCTCGCCATTTTGGTGGAAAGAAAAATATCTTTAAAGTTTAAGTACCCCACAATGCTCTGCGGGTCCTGCGGGTTTTCGCGCACCGGGAAGCGGGTGTGCATATCCAGATGGGCTTTGATAAACGTATCGGCGATGGAGTCCGCCGCGTCCAGCATATACACCTGGTCCAGCGGCACTTGGATTTCGCGGATTTTGCGGATGCAGAACATCGCGCTGGAAAGCACGATTTTCTCTTCCGCCTTGCCGAACAGCCGCGAGGAAGAAGCGATGGCCGCCGCGGTGCGTAAATCGGCCATAGCGGCTTTTTGGGCTTCTTTCGGGTCCGGTGTTTTGGTAAAGGATTTTTTGGTGAAAAAGCGGACCATCGTTTCCATAATCACCACGATGGGGGACAGCACCGTGTACAGCACCCGCATAACCGGGGAGAATTTTAACACCACAAATTCTTTATTTTTAATGGCAAACGTTTTGGGCGTAAGCTCCGCAAATACGATGGTAATAAAGCTCAGCGGGATGACCACCACCGCCACGGCCAGCGCGTCGGCCAGGCGTTTGGGGATGGAGAGCCATTCCTGAAGCACGGGGGAGAACATTTCGTCCGCGCCCGCGCCGCCGGCGGCCGCGGCCACCGCGCCTACCAGCGTAATGCCGATTTGCACCACGGCCAGGCTGCCTTCCATATGGTCTTTCATATAGAGGGCCTGTTCGGCGCCCAGGCGTTTTTCCTGGGAGAGGATGGACAGTTTCGTTCGCGACACGGATGCCAGGGCCATTTCGTAAGCCGCCAGCAGGGCGTTTAAAACCAACATGAGGATGATGATAAGTATCGTCATTGTATATAGTGTAGCAAAAAACCGGAGGGGAAAAAAGAAGGCCTCCCCTCTGAAAAAGGGGAGACCTTGAATAGCGTTTACGCGGCAAGCGGCGTAATGCGGCGCAGCAAATCCCGCGCGTGCGGAACGTTACGGTGCAGCGTATGATAGGCGTTGCGGATGGAGTGCATGGCTTCCTGCAGGGGCAGCGAGTGAAGCCCCGGCTTAAACGGCAGGAAATACAAATCCAGCTCCAGCGCGCCCGTACGCTGGGGATAAAAATAGCGGATATTCAGCGGGAACGCGCCTTTGCGCGTATAGAAAGCTACGCGCCGGCGGATGTTCTCCACGCCCGGTTCCGCTTTTTCAAGTTCCAAAAAACAGCCTTTTGCCTTAGGATAAAGTTCTTTCAGCGCGCGCAGCATTTGGCTGCCCACCCCGCGGTTGTGGTATTCCTTAAATACGGCAATATACTCCAACCATAAAAGATTTTTCACCTTATCAAGCCAAACAAGCATATACCCTACGTTTTGGGTCTTTCCGTCTTGGTCGTCTTTGGCCAGCCAGATGTGGTAATCGGTGGCGCAGAGGAAAGTAAGGAATGTTTCTTTGGCCTTTATTTCCACATACGGGAATTGCTGCTGCATATCCTCGTAAATGGCGCAAAAGTCTGTATCGGTCGCTTTGGTTATATACAGAGACATAAAGTCCTCCTTTATAAACGCTGCGATGGCGTTTCTGGTTTTTTGCGAAATTTTCAAAGAACACCGTTGTGCAACGGTTCGGGGCGGCCCGGGTGCCCTATCTATAGGCTAGCAGTTAAAGCGGACAAAGGCAACCCCCGCCCGGGCGCAAAAACGCGCCCGGCAAAGAGGCGGGCGCGTAAGGGCGGGCAAAAAACGCTCAGAACGTCAGTTCTTCCATCGGTTCGCGCGGGACCTCGTCCAGCGGGCGCACCGTATAAGTTACCGTATCAAAATCTATTTTCGTTAAATCCACTTTTCGGATTTGGGAATTATACATGGTGCGGTAATAGAACGCCGGATGGGTCAGGTCGGCCGCGCTGGTCCACTGGGTGGCGCTGGGCAGATTGGGTATTTTTTCGCCGGCGGCAAATTCGGAACCGATGGGAATGTCAAAGTTATTAAGGATATGGAACGCCTGCGTGATGCCGCCGTATGCGTCCGGCGCCGCCGGTGCGCTGTGGAGCCAGAAAAACGCCCGCACAAAGCGCGAAGGCGGCGTAACGTCCCCCGGCAGGCCCAACAGCGCCGAGCCCGCGCCGAATGGAAACAAGCGTACGCCGTTTACGTCCCGCGTGTCGGCGGCTCCGGCGTGCAGGTTGACATAATTATTCAGGTTGGTTTCCTGCCACGGGTAATCGGGCGAATTGGTGAGTATGCCCACTTTGTTTTCGTACACGCGGCGTTCCCCTTTGTTGGTGATTTCCAATACCACGCTCCGGCCCGAGGCGTCCGCAATGCGCCAGTGCCCGGTGTTGGAAATCCCGTCCGGCCCCGGTTCACCGATGGGGATGATTTCAATCTTTTTAAGTCCGTTTAGCACTTCGTCCACCGTGGCAAAATTAGTGAGCATCCAGCGCACGAGTTCCCCGTCGCTGACGGATTTTTTGGCTTTGCGCGGATTATAGGGCGCGAGGCTTCCGTAATGCGGAAAATAAAAAATCCCCGCATTAAGGCCTTTTTCGTTCACGCCTTCGGTAACAAATTCCTCCATCACCGTGCTCGCGCCGACGGCGCCGTACTTGTTATTCCAGGCCAGGCCGTTCTTGCCCTGGGGCGTATAGGAAACGTTGCCCATCCTGCGCGGCAGGACCACCAGCTTGCTGTTTAAATCGTACCCGCCCCACTCAATCGTGCGCGCCTGAATTTGCGTGCCGTCCGCCGCGGCGAACGAAATGCCCGTGCAGGCCGGCAATGCCGCCGGCAGGCAGACGGCCGCCAGCAGCGCGGCTCCCGTGATAAGACTGTTTGTTTTGTTCATATCTTTCCCCTTCCAGTATTGTTTTTTTAGCCCGTCCGCGCCCCCGTTAATACGGCATGGGCGGCAGCGGCGCGTCGGCAAAGTACACCAGCGCGCCGATGCAAACAAGCGTAAACAGCGCGGCTTTTATATTCACGCGCGTATGAATGCCCATGGTGCGGTTCATCCACAAAATCCACAGCGGGCTGGTTAAGGCAAGCGCGTTTAAATAGCCGGGATTCGGTATGTGCAGCATGGCGGCGTTCTTGCTTACCATCAACAGGGCGCTGGCCGCCAGCACCGCCAGACCGCCCGTTACGGCCGTGCGCGTACCGGCCAGTTTTATAAAAGCGCGGAAGCTTTTATCGGAAGCCGTACGCAGATAACCCGTTGCATTAAACAGGCCGCCGACCGCGCCTACAATCAGCATATAATAAACAATGACGGAAGACAGCGGCTCTTTAAGCACTATATTTTTGCTGTTAAGCGTCATGCAGGACAGCACCGCCACCGCCGGCGCCATATATTTAAGCAGCGTCTTCCGGTCTGGCCCGGAGCCGCTCATTTTAACGTATCCCGCCGCCGCGCCGGCCACCGCCAGCAGAATGGGGATAAACACCTTCGGCGCGTGGACCAAGGCGTCCAAACGCTTAAAATCAATCAGCCACCATAAAAACACGCTAAGCGCAATAGCCATCACCGTCATCATAGCCGTACCGCCCGCGCCGAAGCGTTTGGAGGCGGAGAACAATTTATAATCGTAATACCCCACCATCAGGCCCTGCAGGGCGGCAAACGTCCAGAACCACACGTCTTTGGGAAACGGCACAAAAAACGCAAAAGGAAACGCCAGCAAAAACCCGCCGAAGCCGCGCCAAATGCCGAGCAGGTTGGCGTCCAGGCGGTACTTCGCATTGGCGAAGATGACCGCCGCGTTAAAAAAAGCGTATAAAATACCCGGTATGACCCAATCCATACACATATCCCCCTGTATACGGATATTATAAAAACCCTTCCGGCAAAACGCATACGCTCATTTGGGTTAGAAAGCGGACTAGTCTTTCTTCCGCCTTGACACTCCCCGACGATAAGTATATCCTTTAACATAGGGGGAGTTTCTATGAAGAAAAAATTTAATATTACCGGTATGACCTGTTCCGCCTGCCAGGCGCATGTGGAGCGTGCGGTCGCCAAACTGCCCGGCGTGCATTCCGCGGCGGTAAATTTACTGCAAAACACGCTGACGGCGGAGTACGACGAGGACCGCCTGGGCGTGCAGGACATCGTCGCCGCCGTGCGCGGCGCGGGCTACGACGCTTCGGCGCCGGGGGAGGATGCGCCCGCCGCGTCGCCCCAGCGGGCCGCCAGAGAGGAAGCCCTGCGCGTTAAACGCCGTTTTTGGGGTTCGGTCGGATTTTTACTGCCGCTGATGTACGTATCCATGGGGCATATGGTTTCTCTGCCGCTGCCGCACGCGGCGGCGCATAACCCGGGTTTGTTCGCGCTGACGCAGTTTCTGCTGACGCTGCCCGTGCTGTTTTTAAACCGTAAATTTTTTACCAACGGCTTTAAACGTCTGTTCGCGGGCGCGCCGAATATGGACAGCCTGATTGCGCTGGGTTCCGGCGCGGCGGCGGTATCGGGCGCGTGGGTGCTGTTTGACGTTGTTTATTTAATGGGCGTGGATGCGGCCGCCGCTTCAGCCGCGGCAGCCAACTTATATTTTGAATCGGCGGCCATGATTTTAACCTTAGTTACGCTGGGCAAATGGCTGGAAGCGCGCGCCAAGGTGAAAACGTCGGACGCTATTTCCGCCCTCGTGCGGCTGGTGCCGCCGGAAGCGTCGGTGCTGCGGGACGGCAAAGAAGTAAAAATCCCCGTGCAGGGGCTCGTGCCCGGAGATACGGTAATCGTACGCGCCGGGGAGAGAATTGCGGCTGACGGCGTGATTACGGACGGTGGCGGCGCGGCGGACGAATCGGCCCTGACCGGCGAAAGCGTGCCGCAGGACAAACAAATCGGCATGGAGCTGGCGGCGGGGACGGTGCTGGCCAGCGGATATGTGGAATTTCGCGTGGAGCGTACGGGAAAAGACACCGTGCTCGCGCAAATTATTACGCTGGTGGAAGAAGCCGCGGGCACCAAGGCTCCCATCGCCAAACTGGCCGACCGCGTGAGCGCAGTATTTGTGCCGGCGGTGATAGCGGTGGCGCTTTTGACGCTTGTGGTGTGGCTCGCGCAGGGAATGGGCGTGGCGTTTTCCATCTCGGCGGCTATTTCCGTTCTTGTGATTTCCTGCCCGTGCGCACTGGGGCTGGCTACGCCTACGGCCGTGATGGTGGGCACCGGGGCCGCCGCACGCCACGGCATTTTGGTTAAATCCGCCGCCGCGCTGGAGCGGGCGCATAAAGTAACCACCGTGGTGCTGGACAAGACGGGCACCGTTACTTCCGGGCGGATGCGGGTGGCCAAAGTGATTGCCGCTCCCGGCGTTACCGAGGAAGAACTCGTCAGCCAGGCCGCTTCGTTGGAACATTTTTCCCAGCATCCGTTTGCGCGCGCGCTGACGGCGTATGCGGACGAAAAAAACGCGCCGCTTTTTCAGGCTTCGGGCTTTGAACTCCTGCCGGGGCGCGGCGTACAGGCGCAGGAAGGAAAAGACCGGCTGGCCGGCGGCAATTTAAAATGGATGCGCGAGCTGGGCGTGGACGTGCCGGACGGGGACAGCCTGATGGCCGCCGAAGCGCAGGCCGGGCGCACGCCGCTGTTTTTCGTGCGCGGGAACCGCTTTTTGGGCGTTATTTCCTTTTCGGACACGATTAAACCCTCTTCGGCGGATGCGGTGTATTTGCTGAAGCGGATGCGCTTAAAAGTCATTCTGCTGACCGGGGATAATGAACTCACCGCCCGCCGCGTGGGCGAAACGGTGGGGATTGACCGCGTGATTGCGGGCGTACTGCCGCAGGAGAAAGAAGCCGTGGTGCGCCGCCTGCAGGACGAAGGCGAAACCGTGGCGATGGCCGGGGACGGCGTAAACGACGCGCCCGCTTTGGTGCGCGCGGACGTGGGCCTGGCGCTGGGCGCGGGGACGGACGTAGCCGTGGAATCGGCCGATATCGTGCTGATGAAAGACGATTTGACGGGCGTCGCCACCGCTTTGCAGTTAAGCCGCGCGGTGCTGCGCAACGTCAAACAAAATTTATTTTGGGCGTTCTTTTACAACGTGCTGGGCATTCCGCTGGCGGCGGGAGTTTTGTACCTGCCGTTCGGGTGGAAACTCAGCCCGATGTTTGCCGCGGCGGCGATGAGTTTAAGCTCCGTCTGCGTGGTAACCAACGCGCTGCGTCTGCGGTTTTTTAAGCCCGCGCGCGTATCTGAAAAAAGAAAACAAGGGGGAAACAAAATGCAGAAAACATTGATTATTGAAGGCATGGTCTGTTCGCACTGCGCCGGCCGCGTGGAACGCGCCTTAAACGCGCTGCCGGGCGTGCGCGCGCACGTGGATTTAAGCCGGAAAGCGGCGGTGGTGGAATCGGCCGGCCCGGTGGAAGAAGAAGCCCTTAAAAAAGCGGTGCGGGACGCCGGTTACGAAGTAGTGGCCGTGCGTTAGGCCGGCGGGCGTAAGTTTTATGGGCGGCCGGGCGTTTTCAGGGCCCGGCCGCTTTCTTGCGCCAGAATTGATAGAATAAATAAAAGCCGTACTGGACAAGGAGCGTTCCCTATGAACCATTTCGGGTTTGTCAAGGTGGCGGCGGGCGTGCCGTCCGTAAAAGTGGCGGATCCCGCCTATAACGCCGCCCAGCTGGAAGAATTAATTGCGCGCGCCGCGCAGGAAGGCGTGCGCGCCGTAGTGTTCCCGGAGCTGTGCCTGACCGGGTATACCTGCGGAGATTTGTTTTTAAAACCCTTGCTTATTAACGCCGCCGAACGCGTGCTGGCCGCCCTCTTGCGCCGGACGGAAGGGCAGGATATTGTTTTTATTGTCGGCCTGCCGGTGGCGGCGGGGAGCGCTTTACTGAATGCGGCCGCCGTATGTTACCGTGGGGAGATTTTGGGTGTTATTCCCAAAACCTGCCTGCCCAATTATAAAGAATTTTACGAACAGCGTTGGTTTACGTCGTCTTTGGAATGGGGGGGCGGCGAAGTGGATTTGTGCGGCCGCCGCGTACCCGCCGGAACGGATTTGTTGTTTGAAGCGGGCGGGATGAAGTTTGGCGTAGAGATTTGCGAAGATTTATGGTCCGTCGTGCCGCCGTCTTCGCGGCTCAGCCTGCAGGGGGCGGACGTTATTTTTAATCTTTCCGCCAGCAATGCGCTCGCGGGCAAAAACGCCTATGTGCGCAGTTTGGTGGGCCAGCAGTCGGCCCGGTGCCTGTGCGGGTATGTGTACGCTTCCAGCGGGTTCGGCGAGTCCACGACCGATGTGGTGTTCGGCTCCAACGCGCTGATTTACGAAAACGGCACGCCGCTGGCTTTTTCACAGCGGTTCTCGCAGGAGGCGCAGCTGGTTTCCGCCGAGATTGACGTGGAACGCCTGCGCGCCGAACGTATGGCCAGCACGACGTTCCGCTCCGACGCGGCCTACGAAGCCGCCGAGCCGTATGAACTGATTGAAACGGGTATGCCGCCCGCGCCGGTGATGAGTTTGTCCCGCGCGGTGTCTCCCCTGCCGTTTGTGCCCAAAGGCAGTATGCTGGAGGAGAACTGCCAGGAAATTTTCAACATTCAGGTAACCGGCCTGGCCACGCGCCTGGCGCATGCGCGCGCCAAGACGGCGGTTATCGGCGTGTCGGGCGGGCTGGATTCCACGCTGGCGCTGTTGGTGTGCGCCAAAACGTTTGACCGGCTGGACCTGCCGCGCAAAGGCATTATCGGCGTAACGATGCCCGGCTTCGGCACTACGGACCGCACCTACCAAAACGCGCTGACGCTGATGAAAAACCTGGGCGTAACCGTGCGGGAGGTGGACATTACCCAAGCCTGCCGCCAGCATTTCTGCGATATCGGCCACGACGAGAAAAACAAAGATATCACCTACGAAAACACCCAGGCGCGCGAACGCACCCAGGTGCTGATGGATATTGCCAACCAAACGGGCGGCCTGGTCATCGGGACGGGGGATTTATCCGAACTGGCTTTAGGCTGGGCGACGTACAACGGGGACCATATGTCCATGTACGGCGTAAACACGGGCGTGCCGAAAACGCTGGTGCGTTCGCTGGTGGCGTGGGCCGCACAGCACGAAACGGGCAAAAAAACGCAGGCCGTTCTGGCGGATATTGTGGATACGCCCATCAGCCCCGAGCTGCTGCCCGCCGCCGAAAACGGCGCCATTTCCCAGAAAACCGAGGACTTGGTGGGCCCGTATGAGCTGCACGATTTCTTTCTGTTTTATTTCCTTCGCTACGGGTTCGGCCCCGCCAAAATTTACTTTTTGGCCAAGCAGGCGTTTGATAAAAAATTTGCGCCGGGCGTGATTAAAAAATGGCTGAAAGTATTTTTCCGCCGCTTTTTCGCCCAGCAGTTTAAACGCTCCTGCCTGCCGGACGGCCCGAAGGTGGGCTCGGTGTCGCTCTCCCCGCGGGGGGACTGGCGTATGCCCAGCGACGCCAGCGCGGAAGCCTGGCTGGCGGAAGCCGAAAACCTGCGTTAATTTTTACCGCCGCCTTTATAAGCGGCGGTTCTTTTTAGGGAGGACGACGGATGTTTGACGTGGTTATCATCGGCCTGGGGCCAGCGGGCAGCACCCTGGCGCGGCTTTTGGCCGGGCGGAAAGTGCTGTGTTTGGATAAAAAAGCTTCGCGGCCCGGTGGTTTTAAAAAGCCCTGCGGCGGACTGCTGGCGCCGGACGCGCAGAAAGCCCTGGCACGTTTTGATTTGACGCTCCCCAAATCCGTGCTGGTGGACCCCCAGCTGTTTTCTGTACGAACCCTTGATCTTTCCACCGGGCTTTGCCGCCACTACCAGCGGTTTTACGTGAATATGGACAGGGATAAGTTTGACCGCTGGCTGATGTCGCTCATTCCCTCTTCGGCGGAAGTAAAAGAAGACGCGTGGGTAACGGATATTACAAGGGACGCGGACGGCGCATTTACCGTTACGTTTGTACAAAACGGGCAAACCCAAACCGCGCGCGCCAAACGCGTGGCGGGGGCCGACGGCGCGGACTCGCTCGTGCGCCGGACGTTTTTTCCCGCGCATCAAATCCGCTCGTACGTGGCCGTGCAACAATGGTTTAAAGAAACGCACAAGAGCCCGTTTTATTCCTGTATTTTTGACCCTGCCCAAACGGACTGCTACTCGTGGTCCGTCTCTAAGGACGGTTATTTTATCTTTGGCGGGGCTTACCCGGCGCAGGACTGCCGCGCGCGGTTTGAGCGGCAGAAACAGGCGCTTGAAAAATACGGGTTTCAATTTGGCGCGCCTGTTAAAACCGAGGCCTGCCGCGTCCTGCGGCCGGCGGGGTGGAATGAGTTTTGCCTGGGGGAAAAGGGCGTATTTTTAATCGGCGAGGCCGCCGGCCTTATCAGCCCCAGCAGTCTGGAAGGCATTTCCAGCGCGCTTATAAGTGCGCGGCGTTTGGCGCAGTCGCTGGGCGCAGAACCGGGGGCGGAAGAACACCGCCGCTATGCGCGGGGTACATTCGGCCTGCGTGTAAAATTGTGGGGCAAACTGCTGAAATGTCCGTTTATGTACTGGCCCTTTTTGCGCAAATATGTAATGAAAAGCGGCGTGCAAAGCATCCGCATTATCCGCTAAACGGATAACCGTTTAAAATCCCCGGCTGTGTCGGCCCCGGGGGCCTTTCCGGCCGTGCAGACAAAGAACCGCTCCCAGAAAACTTTTGCGTCCCCGAATGTTTCTCTCCCAAGTATCTAAAAGTACCGTATTTTGCCGGACCCTGGCCAGGCCAGAGAAGGGAGCTCAGGCTCCGGGCCCTGCCCCCGCACTCTGCGGGCGGCTTTTCGGGCTGTGTTGTTGCCGTTTTAAGCAGGTCTTAGCCGTGTTGTTGCCGTTGTTGCTCCGGCCTTAGCCCGTCTATAAAATCCGTTTTACGC